>JBEKHQ010000022.1:0-11288 GCA_050012195.1 Bryobacteraceae bacterium
TCCTTTTCCGTAACCAAGTCTGGCTTCGCGACCGCCAAACTGAACGAAGTTACGCTCGACGCGCGGCAAGAAAGACGCGTTGATCTGACGATGGCATTGGCATCTGTACAACAGACGGTCGAAGTAAACGCCATCGCCGCGACGATCAATACGGAGAATGCGACCATCGCCAACACCATGAACAGTCAGGCGGTTACGGAGCTACCGGCAAACTATCGCGGCGCTTCCACCAGTCCCCTCGGGGCGATTGTCGGCCAACCTAATGTCCAACAGGACCAATATGGCGTAATTGGACTTGCCGGCTCCCAACCATACCAAGTCGACTATTCTGTAGACGGCGCCTCCAGTGTCAACATTCTTTTCAACTCACCCGCCAGCAACATGTTCCCGTCGGCGGAGATGCTCGCGGAGTTTAAAGTGTCGGCGATCAACAATAACGCCGAGTTTGCGACCAGCGGCGACGTGACTGTTACTACCAAGAGCGGCGGGAACACATTGCACGGAAGCCTCTTCGAATATCTTCAGAACCGCGATCTCGATGCTACCCAGTATGGCTCAACGGTGAAGCAGGCCAAGGTTTGGAATACTTTTGGCGGTAGCTTGAGTGGTCCGGTGGTGATTCCGCATCTTTACAACGGACACGATAAGACATTCTTTTTTATAGATACGGAGGAGAATCGGCACCCGGGTTCGCAGGTGGTAATTGACAATCTTCCGACCGCGGCTATGATTGCGGGGAACCTAAATGGTGTCCCTGGACCAACGGCGATCGATCCTTATACTAACGCTCCGTATCCGAATAACACTATTCCTCCCTGTTCCCAACCGAATCAGGTTGATTGCCTGAACTCAGTCGCCCAGAAGCTGTTCGCGAAATACATTCCGCTGCCGAACTTATACTCTGGGTCTACCACGGGCGATTACCGATCGCTCGAGCCGCTAGCGAACGAAACGAATGGATACGACATCCGCATCGATCACTACATCGGCACCAAAAACCTCCTTTTCGGAAGGTGGAGCTGGAAAAACCTTCCGCAGCAAGCTGAAACAGGGCTTTCGTTTGCACCGCCGTCACCCGCCCAAATATTGCCGCCGACGACGAACAACGAGACGGACAAGAACTTGATCATTTCCGACAACTACACCATCACGCCGCACCTGGTCAACGAATTTCGGTTCGGATTGAGCCGCCTCAATGTAAACTCAACGTTCCCCTATCAAGGCGCCGAGGTGGACAACTACCTGGGCCTTACGGGATTGGATCTCTCGCGGGCTGGCACTAACGGTGCTTTCCCTGGCTTCAATTTCAGCACTGGAACCGGGTTTACGAGTTTGGGGCATGACACGATCGGGCCAGTTTATTCTAGAGTGACGCAATATAACGATACCCTTTCCTGGCTCAAGGGCAAACACACGATCAAGATGGGCGCCGAGCTTCATCACGTGTCTCTCGGCAGAGTGGATGACTTCGGCCAATCCGACGAGTTCGGCTCCTTCACCTTTAACGGCATGTTCAGCGGGAACGCTTTCGCCGATCTTCTCCTAGGTTTGCCGGCTACGGATCAAGTCTTCGTGACAGGACCATTCCTTATTCAACAGTCGGAGCACTTCGCCGTTTTCGGGCAAGACGAATGGCATGTATCCAAAAGCCTAACCTTCAGCTTTGGCTTACGTTGGGAACTGATGCCGCCTTTCAGCGAGGCGAACGGCAACATTGCCAATTTCGATCCGGCCAACGGTGGCCTAGTCATTCCTGACATCGCTCTGCAGAAACTTCCCCCTGCGCCCGGCGTCTTGTATACGATCAACGCCTGCTCGATTAACCCGTTGCCGAATCCGGCATTACCGTGTTCGCCTGTGGAGACTGCGAGCCAAGCAGGCTATCCCAAGTGGTTAAGGGCCACGTACTATCACGATTTCGATCCTCGCGTAGGTATTGCGTGGCGTCCTTTTGGTAATGACAAGACCGTATTTCGTGCTGGTATTGGCCTCTATACGGTTCCGAGCCTGGGTTGGGAAGCTTACATGATGACCGGTGTCGCTGCCACCAACGCCCCGTTTTACGTGAATAGTTTCTCGAACGGTCAACCTACCTTCAGACTTCCAGCAGCTGGGTACGGCAACGGCGGCCAAAGCCCAGCGATCGTTGGCACGTTTAATGTATTCGAGGGACAGGATAGATATTACAAAGACCCTCAATCCGCTCAGTGGAACGTAACAATCGAGCGGCAGCTGTGGAATACCTGGACGGCCCGTGGTAGCTATATCGGAAACAACAGTTATCGCCTACCGATGAGTTTTGACCTGAATCAATGCCATTCCAGTCCCAACGGACCCTGCATCAAACCGTACCCCCAGTACAACATTGTGTCATCGCAGGAAAACGCGGCATTTTCAAACTATCAGTCTTTGGAACTGCAGCTCTCGCACCGCATGTCTGGAGGATTTTACTTCCAAGCAACCTACGATTGGGCCAAAGATCTTTCCGATGAGGGCGGCGATTCTCCATCAGGGTATGGGACCGAAGCCGGTAACTTCACCAGTTCGATCGATGATCGCTTTAGCTTGAGGGATGACCGGGGCAATGATCCCGGGCCACGCCGACAGCGATTCCTAGTGACCGGGCTCTACCAGCTTCCTTTCGGACACGGCAGGAAGTTCCTGGCTAACTCAAATCGTTTTGTAAATGGAGTGTTGGGAGGATGGCAACTTAGTGCGATTCTTCTAGACCAAACGGGACCCTTCATGACGGCTATTGACAGCAACGTAGGCCTCAGCGTGTCCAATCTCAATGAACTCTATCGGTACGGACAGATAAAGCCCGACCAGATTGCAAGTTGCAACATTTCGAACCCTGGACCGAACGCAAGCTGGTTTAACATAAATGCATTCGTTAATACGCCTCAGGGAGCCGGCCGCATCGGAAACGAAGGCGTTGGGAATTGCATAGGCCCGCCGACGAACACGCTGTCGACCGGGTTATCCAAGAGCTTTGCGATATGGGAGCGCCTCAGGATGCGTTTTGAGGCTACCTACACCAACGTCCTGAACCATCCCAACTTCCTGCAGCCGCAATCCATGGACATTTCCTCGCCTAGCACGTTTGGTATCACGCAAACCGTGCAGTCCGCCGAAAACGGCGGGAACCGCGTGGGCCAGCTTTCGCTACGACTCGACTTTTGACGGGCGAAGATACAAAACGCTAGGGCCAGATCATTGTCCGGCCAGCAAGTGCCCAGTTCCGATGTTGAACGTGGGCCCCAGATCCTCCGAGCATCGCCCTACTAACCTAGCGATACCGAGCGCTGCCACTGCGCTCCCATCGTGACAGTTGTCCGACGACATTTTGCTTGACAAAGCCGTAGTACTGGCATACACTTGCTGGCAATCGCAAATTTGTTGTGCTGACGGGAGAGACTGGCACGTGCCGGCGCCGAAGGAGCAACCGCCCCGGAAACTCTCAGGCAAAAGAACCGTCACTACTTTGAATCTGGAAAGTGGTTATTGCGAAGCGGTCACGTCCGCTTCGTACTGACCCGCCGAAGGGATAATGTTCTCAGGCAAACCGACAGATGGGGCCCAGGACACTGGCTTGTGAGAAGCCGGTAAGTGAGCCCAAGTTTGGCCGAGTCTCAATTCCATCCTGCGAGAACCACGCAGCACCGAAATATGTTCAGTGAGGAGAATCTTATGCTTTTTTCGCGACGCCTGCTGCAAAGCAAGAACCTGTTGTTGGTCCTTCTAGTTTTAATGCTACTCGCCGGTACATCGGCCTTCGCGCAGTCCACGTTCGGAACGTTTGTCGGCTCTGTTCAGGATCAATCCGGCAGCGTCGTCGGCGGTGCGGTGATCACGCTCACCAACCTGGACGACAATAGTGTCCGCACTGCGACCACAAACAACTCCGGGCAGTACCAATTGATCAATGTGCCGGCGGGCCGGTATTCGCTATCGGCGGTCAAGCCTGGGTTTGCTACCACCAAAGTAAACGAGGTTTCCCTCGATGCCCGCCAGGAGAGACGCGTCGATCTGAGTATGGGGTTGGCCTCCGTACAGCAGACTGTGGAGGTGAACGCGGAGGCTGCCGTCATCAACACGGAGAACGCGACCATCGTCAACACGATGACCAGCAAGGAAGTGACGGAACTTCCCGCGAACTATCGTGGCGCTTCCACTAGCCCGCTCGGGGCCATCGTTGCGTCCGCCAACGTTCAGCAGGATCAATACGGAAACATTGGACTCACCGGCTCGCAACCGTTTCAGGTCGACTACACCGTGGACGGCACGTCCAGCGTCAACATCTTCTTAAATTCGCCCGCCAGCAATATGTTCCCTTCCGCGGAGATGCTGGGCGAGTTCAAAGTGTCGGCGATCAGCAATAACGCCGAGTTCGCCACCACCGGCGATGTCACGGTCACTACCAAGAGCGGCGGGAACACCTACCATGGAAGCGCGTTCGAATACCTTCAGAATCGCGCCCTGGATGCCACCCAATACGGGGCGAACGAGAAACAGGCCAAAGTCTGGAATACTTTCGGCGGCAGCTTGAGCGGTCCTGTTATTATTCCGCACCTTTACAACGGACACGATAAGACATTCTTCTTCATTGACACGGAATTGAACCGCCACCCCGGTTCGCAGTTGATCATCGATAACGTCCCCACCGCAGCCATGATCGCGGGCAACTTAAATGGCGTTCCCGGTCCTCCCACCATCGACCCCTATACAAATGCGCCGTATCCCAACAACACCATTCCGCCTTGCTCTCAGCCGAATCAGGTCGACTGCCTAAACTCGGTTGCTCAGAAGTTATTCGCCAAGTACATACCGTTGCCGAATTTCAACTCCGGTTCGACCACGGGCGATTATAGGTCGCTGCTGCCGCTGGCGAACGAGACCAACGGATACGACCTCCGGTTCGATCAGTACATTACGAGCAAGAATCTGCTCTTCGGGCGATTCAGCTGGAAGAATCTCCCCACGCAACAGCTTACGGGCAGTGGGTTCGGTGGGCAACCACAGACCGCGCAATTGTTGCCGCCGACAACCGTTGACGAGTATGACAAGAATCTCATTATTTCCGACAACTACACCATCACCCCGCACGTCGTCAACGAGTTTCGGTTTGGATTGAGCCGCCTTAACCTTACCAAGAGCTTCCCCTATCAAGGCGCCCAGGTGGTTGCCGACCTTGGCTTAACGGGGCTCGATCTGGCCCGCGCCGGCACTACGGGCGCTTTCCCCGGCTTCAATTTCAGTTCCGGAACGGGTTTTACCAACCTTGGGCATGACTCCATCGGGCCCACGGACTCCAAAGTCACCCAATACGGCGACAACGTCTCCTGGCTTAAGGGGAAGCACTCTTTTAAATTCGGCGTCTCGCTTTCGCAAGTGCAGTATGACACGATCGACGATTTCGGCTATTCCGACGAGTACGGCGCCTTCAATTTCCTGGGCGGGTTTAGCGGAAACTCTTTCTCGGATCTTCTGCTGGGCTTGCCCGCCACGGATCAACAATTTATAACTGGGCCGTACCTCTCACAAAAATCGAAGCACTTCGCTGTTTTTGCGCAGGATGAATGGCACATCACAAAGAGTCTGACCTTAAGCTACGGCTTGCGCTGGGAAGTGCAGCCGCCGTTCTCGGAGATCAACGGCAATATTGCGAATTTCAATCCAGCTAATGGCGGCCTGGTTGTACCCGACATCGCCTTAACAAAGCTTCCTCCATCGCCCTTGGTTTTGTATGCCATCAATGCGTGCTCCATCAATCCCCTCCCAAACCCGGCTTTCCCGTGTTCACCGGTGGAGGATGCCACCCAGGCAGGCTTTCCGAAGTGGCTCCGCTACACGGACTACCATGATTTCGATCCACGCGTTGGCGTCGCATGGCGTCCCTTCGGCAACGACAAGACGGTGTTCCGGGCTGGTCTTGGCCTCTTCACGATTCCTAACCTCGGTTGGGACGCCTATATGATGACAGGTGTAGCAGTGACTGCCGGACCGTTATATGTGAATAGTTTCAGCAACGGTCAGCCGCTCTACCAGTTTCCATCCGTTGGCTTCCCAGGTGGCGCAACCAACCCGGCCGTGGTCGGCACGCAAAACATTACTGAGGTACAGAATGAGCATTACAAAGATGGCACATCCGCTCAGTGGAACGTAACTATCGAACGGCAGTTCTGGAATACTTGGACCGGCCGCGTCAGCTACATTGGAGAAAACACTTACAATCTATCGGTTAATGTGGATTTGGATCAATGTCATGCGAGCCCGTACGGACCCTGCATCAAACCCTTTCCCCAGTACGGCATAATCGTTTCGATGGAAAACTTGGGATTCTCGAACTTCCAGGACTTGGAACTGCAACTCTCGCACCGGATGTCCGGGGGGTTCTATATGCAGGCGACCTATGATTGGGGTAAAGATCTATCCAACCTGGCTGACGCCCCCACCGGCTACGGCACCGAAGCAGGCAATTTCACGTCGTCGTATTTGGTCAACGATCAATTTGCACTGAAGGATGACCGCGGCAACGATCCGGGACCCCGACGCCAGCGTTTCTTGCTGACCTCGCTCTACCAACTTCCGTTCGGTCACGGCAGAAAGTTCCTGGCAAACTCCAACAAGTTCGTGAATGGAGCGCTGGGCGGCTGGCAGCTCAGTGCGATTTTTCTTTCCCAGACCGGGCCTTTCATGACCGCAGTTGACAGCAACCCAGCGGACAGCGCGTCGAACCTCAACGAACTGGGTCGGGGGCAGGAAATACGGCCCGACCAGATCGGACCCTGTAACCTCTCGAATCCCGGCCCGAACACCGGCTGGTTCAACATCAACTCATTTGCTCTTACGCCGCAGGGTGCCGGCCGTATCGGAAACGCAGGCGTCGGGACTTGCGTCGGCCCGGATACGAACGTCCTGTCGGCTGGGTTATCCAAGAGCTTCGCGATATGGGAACGACTCCGGATGCGTTTCGAGGCTACCTATACCAATCTCCTGAACCATCCGAACTTCCTGCAGCCTCACTCCATGGACATCTCCTCGCCCAGCACGTTCGGCATCACGCAGACCGTGCAGTCGGCGGAGAACGGCGGGAATCGCGTGGGGCAACTTTCGCTGCGACTCGACTTTTGACGGGTTGGTAGCCAGTTAGTTTTGGGTGAGGCGGAATGCTAAGATTGAGCCAGAACCGCCTCATTCATCTAACTCCCGATGGAATTCGAATACACGCCGGAGCAGATCCAGCTACGTAAAACCGTCCGCGAGTTCGCCGAAGAGGAAATCGCCCCGCACGTCCTCGAATGGGACGAAGATCAGATCTTCCCGCTCGACACCATCAAGCAAGCCGGCGACCTGGGCTTCATGGGCGCTATTTTCCCGGAAGACCTGGGCGGCGCGGGTCTCGGCTACATCGATTACTCCATCATCATCGAAGAGCTGGCGCGCGTCGATCCCTCCGTCGGCCTCATCGTCGCCGCTCACACGTCGCTCTGCACCAATCATATTTTCCTCGCGGCCAACGACGAGCAGCGTCGCCGCTATATTCCGAAACTGACCACCGCCGAATGGATCGGCTGCTGGTCGCTTACCGAACCCGAAGCCGGTTCCGACGCGGGCGGTACGCGCACCAAGGCCGTCAAAGACGGCGCGTGCTGGGTTTTGAACGGCGGAAAAACCTTCACCACGAACGCGCAATATGCCGAAGTGTGCGTCGCAATGGCTGTCACCGATCGCGCCGCGTCCCAGCACGGAATCTCGGCTTTCATTCTCGAAAGAGGGGTTCCCGGATACAAGGTCGGCAAGAAAGAAAACAAAATGGGGATGCGCGCCAGCGCCACCGGCGAGGTTCTGTTCACCGATTGCCGCTTGCCTGATTCCCAGATGCTCGGCAAACCGGGCGAAGGATTCGTCGATAGCCTCCGCATCCTGGACGGCGGACGCATCTCCATCGCCGCGCTCGCCGTCGGAACCGCGCAGGGCGCTTACGAGGCCGCGCTCAAATACTCCAAGCACCGCAAGCAGTTCGGCCGCCCGATTTCCGAGTTCCAGGCCATTCAGAACAAGCTGGCCGACATGGCCACCGAGATCGACGCCGCGCGCCTGCTCACCTATCGCGCCGGTTGGATGAAGGACCGCGGCGAGCGCGTCACCAAGGAGTCCGCCATGGCCAAGCTCTTCGCTTCCGAGATCGCCGTCAGAGCGGCCAACGAGGCCGTGCAGATCCACGGCGGCTACGGATTCATCAAAGACTACCCCGTCGAAAAGTTTTACCGCGACGTCAAGCTCTGCACCATCGGTGAAGGGACCAGCGAAATCCAGCGCATGGTCATCGCACGGCAACTGCTAAAAAGCTGATGACCGGGTGGCCCCAGAGAATCCTCTCCGGCGATTTGCGCGCGCTCGCCCGCGCCGCGACGGCCGTCGAAAATCGCAAACCCGAAGCCACGCAACTGCTCAAGGAGCTGTTCCCCAGCAGCGGACGCGCCACCGTCATCGGCATCACCGGACCGCCCGGCGCCGGCAAGAGCACGCTAACCGATCGATTGGTCCGCGAACTGCGCCGCGAAGGGAAAAAGGTCGGCGTCATCGCCGTCGATCCCACCAGTCCCTACACCGGCGGCGCGATTCTGGGCGACCGTATTCGAATGCTCGGCCATCACGCCGATCCCGGAGTCTTCATTCGCTCCATGGCCACTCGCGGATGGCTGGGAGGGCTGGCCGCCGCCACCACCGACATGACCATTCTGCTCGACGCCGCGGGGTTGGAGGTTGTGCTGGTCGAAACCGTCGGAGTCGGTCAGGACGAAGTCGAGATCGCGAGACTGGCCGACGCGACCATCTTGGTGCTGGTTCCCGGAATGGGTGACGACGTGCAAGCCATCAAAGCCGGTATCATGGAGATCGCCGACGTTTTCGCCATCAACAAGGCCGATCAGGACGGCGCGGATCGGCTGGAGCGCGAAATAAAGCTGATCCAGAGTTTGTCTACACGTCAGGACGGATGGGTTCCCCCGATCATTCGAACCGTGGCAACCGAGGAGCGGGGAATCGCCGAAACGCTGGCCGCGGTACGGTCGTTTCTGGCGCGCGGTAGCGCTCGCGATCGCGCAGTGGTCAACTGGAGCGCGCGCTTGCGCGAGATGTTGCGGGAACGGTGGATCGAGCGTTTTTCGGATGTGAATTTCGAAGCCGCGGCCGAAGACATCGCGGCGCGCCGGACTGATCCGTACACTATTATCGATGGCTGGCTCAAACGAACTACGAATTGATCACCTGGGCATCGCGGTGCGCTCGCTCGACGCCGCGCTCGGATTCTATCAACAGCAGCTCGGCTTCTCCGTCGGCCTCCGCGAAACCGTGGAACAGGAGAAAGTCAACGTCGCCATGCTGCCCGCGGGCGGCCCGCGCATCGAATTGCTCGAAGCCACCGGCCCCGATTCGGTGATCGCGAAGTTCATCGAGAAGCGCGGCGAAGGGCTCCATCACGTCGCGGTCAAAGTTCCCGATCTCACGGCGGCGGTCGAGCGTCTCAAGCAGGGTGGCGCGCGACTACTGAACGAACCGCGTCCCGGCGCCGGCGGCCACCTCTACGTTTTCGTACATCCCTCTTCCACCGGCGGCGTCTTGCTCGAACTGATACAGGAATGAAACCAAGCATCGGAATTATCGGCGGCAGCGGACTCTACCACATGCCGGGATTCGACGTGAAGGAAGAGGTGCTGCTCGACAGTCCTTGGGGTTCGCCGTCGGATCACTACATTGTCGGGCGGCTCGCGGACAAGGATGTCGCCTTTCTCTCGCGGCACGGGCGCGGTCACCGCATTTCGCCCTCGGAGCTCAACTTTCGCGCCAACATTCACGGCTTCAAATCGCTGGGCGTCGAGCGAATCATTTCCTTGAGCGCCGTCGGATCGCTGAAGGAAGAGCACGCGCCGCTTCAATTCGTCATCCCCGACCAATTCTTCGATCGCACGCGCGGCCGCGTCTCCACATTCTTCGGCGATGGCCTGGTGGCGCACATCAGCTTCGCCGATCCGGTGTGCCCGCAGCTCTCCGAAGTGGTCCGCCGGGCCTGCGTCCAAAGCGGCGTCGACGTCGCCATGGGCGGCACTTATCTGTGCATGGAAGGTCCCGCGTTCTCCACCAAGGCCGAATCGAACATCTATCGCAGTTGGGGCATGGACGTCATCGGCATGACCAATCTGCAGGAGGCCAAGCTCGCGCGCGAAGCCGAAATCTGCTACGTTACCGTCGCCATGGTGACCGATTACGATTGCTGGCACGAAGAGCACGACGCCGTCACCGTCACCGACATCCTCGCGAACCTCAGCCGCAACGCCGAGAACGCGTGCAAAGTTGTGGCCGCTTCCGTCGCCGCCATGCCAGCCGAGCGCGAATGCAAGTGCGGTTCGGCGCTCGCCCACGCCTTGATCACCGATCCCAACACCGTCCCTGCTACCACCCGCAAAAAGTTGGAGCTGCTGGTTGGAAAATACCTCGGCTGATTCGCTCGCGCTGGAACTGCTGGCTAAAGAGCTGCTCGATCATTGCCTGGCTTCGCGTCCCTGGCCGGAGCAGCTCCTTGATCGCTTGCTCGCAAGCCGCGCCGATCAAGCTTTGTTCCGCATCGTGGTGGAGCGCCTGGGCGATTTGTTCGAGCCTCGCCTGTGCGACGTTTACGCGGACCTGTTTTCCCATGTGATTGCGCGGCGGATTCCCAGCTTGCATGCCGAACACCTGTTCGCGCGCTACCAACGGGTGCGCGCGCCCCGCGTATGCGACCGCGATCCCGCGACTGTCGAGAGCGTCTTCGTGCTCTCCCGCGTCACGCTCGGCGCCGACGTCGCCATCACCAGCGTGATGCTGGATGCCGCCAAGCAGCGCTTCCCGACGGCTCGGATCTGGTTCGCGGGACCGCACAAAGCTTGGGAGCTCTTCGCCGGCGACCCTCGGCTGAACCATCTTCCTGTCGCGTACGGCAGAAGCGGGGCGTTGGACGATCGCCTGTCGATCTGGCCGGCGCTGCGCGAAGCGGTTTCGAAACCCGCCGGCATCGTTATTGACCCGGACTCGCGGCTCACCCAGCTCGGGCTAATGCCGATTTGCCGGGAGGCGGATTATTATTTTTTCGAGAGCCGCTCCTTCGGCCGCGACGGCTCGGAGCCATTGTCCGTGATGGCGAGCCGCTGGGCGGCCGAGACCCTGGGAGTAGCGAACGCCCGTCCTTATATCCGTACCGGCCGCGATGCGCCGGCTTTCGCTACGACGGTCAGCTTCGGCGTCGGCGA
>JBEKHQ010000023.1:0-11096 GCA_050012195.1 Bryobacteraceae bacterium
CATCGCAAGGAATGACGGTGCTGGTGGCGGCGGGCGACAGCGGCGCGGCCGGTTGCGACAATCCGTCGGAGAATCAGGCCACCCAGGGCGCCGCGGTGAACGGGCTTTGCTCGTCGCCCTACAGCACTTGCGTGGGAGGAACGCAATTGTCGGACACGTCCAACCCCAATGCTTACTGGTCCGCGGCCAACAATTCCAGCACCGAGGCTTCGGCTTTGAGTTATATTCCGGAGGCCGCTTGGAACCAGAGCGGATCGGCGCCGGGCGGTTCGGAACTGTGGGCGGGCGGCGGAGGCGCGAGTCAAGTTTATTCAAAACCCTCCTGGCAAACCGGACCGGGAGTGCCATCCGACGGGCATCGTGACGTACCCGACTTGTCGCTGAACAGCTCCACCCACGACGGTTATTTGATCGTGCTGAATGGCCAGCTCAATGCGGTGGGTGGAACCTCTTGTTCGACGCCGGCGACGGCGGGGCTGATGACGCTCGTGGTCCAGAAGGCAGCGGCGGCGCAGGGGAATGCGAATCCTCGGCTCTACACTTTGGCGGCGGCGCAGCAGTCCTCGGGCGGCGCGGACGTGTTTCACGACATCCAGGCCGGAAACAACTCGGTTCCCGGAGTGACCGGTTTCAACGCAGGCGCGGGTTACGATACGGCCACGGGCCTCGGCTCGGTGGACGCGGCTCAGTTGGTGAACAATTGGAACGGCCCGGTTGTTGCCGTGCCGGGGCTGCAAATAAGCTCGAACATTTCGTCTTTGTCGCTGATCCAGGGCGCGAACACGAGCGTGACGCTCACGGTGGCCGGCAGCGGCGGGTTCAAGTTTGCGGTGTCGTTGTCGGCGGGCATTTTGCCGTCCGGGCTTACCGCCGGTTTCTCGCCTGCAAGCATCGCATCGCCGGGCTCGGGATCGATCACTCTGAAGCTGAGCGCCGGCTCGAGCATGGCCGCCAGCGCTTTCAATCTCTCGATCGGCGCGAGCGGCGGCGGACTCTCGGCCACGGTCCCGGTCTCAGTGACCATTCTACCGAACTGCCAATACAGCGTTAGTCCAAACAGCGTCAGCGAGTCGGCGGCGGCTGGGTCCTACTCGGCCGCGGTCACGGTTCAAAGCGGCTGCGCATGGGCGGCGGCCTCCAACTCCAGCTGGATCTCGCTCGCGAACGGCAGCTCGGGTTCGGGCAGCGGGAAGTTCGGCTACTCGCTCGCGGCAAACAACGCAGCTTCACAGCGGGTGGGGTCCATCACGGTCGGCGGGCTGGCGCTGACGATCACGCAGGCGGCGTCCGCCGCGGTGTTTTCCTTGAACCTAACGTCGGCAAGTATGCCGGCCACCGGAGGCTCGGCCAGCGTCGCAGTGTCCGCCAATCCCGCGACGGCCTCCTGGACGGCCGCCAGCAATGCGAGTTGGATCACCATCACGAAGGGAACATCCGGGACTGGGGCCGGGAGCGTGACATACTCCGTGGCTTCCAACACGAGCGCCGCGCGCGTCGGAACGCTAACCATCGCCGGTCTGGTGTTTACCCTCAACCAGGCCGCGGGCGCGCAAGCGTGTAGCTACCAGATCTCGCTGGGCCCGATTACCTCGAGCTCCAAGGGCTATAGCGGAACTGTTTCGGTAACCACCGGTTCCGGGTGCCAATGGACCGCTTCCAGCAACCAGGGCTGGTTGACGATTTCCGCGGGAAGTAGCGGCAGCGGGAATGGAGTCGTGTCGTACGCGGCGGCGCTCAACACGACCGCAAGTTCGCGCACCGCAACTTTAACCGTGGCGGGCTCGGCGATCAATTTCACGGAAGGCGCAAGCACAGTGGGCGGAGCGCTCGTTCGGAAGAACCGCTAGCGGGCGGCGGGGATCCCGGCGCTACTCGCTTCTTAGCGCCACAAGCGGGTCAACGCGCGCGGCTCTTCTCGCCGGGAGATAGGACGCGAGCAACGACACGGCCACCAGTGTCGCTGAGCCGGCGATCAGAGCCAGTGGGTCGCCCGGCGTGATGCGAAAGAGCATAGAAGTCATCAGGCGAGTCAGCAGCAATCCGCCGCCGAGGCCGAACGCAACGCCAATCACTACGAGCAACATGCCCTGGCGTTGCACCAGTCGCAATATCTGGGAGGGTTGAGCGCCGAGCGCCATACGAATCCCGATCTCTCCGGTTCGTTGGGCGACCACGTAGGACATTAGGGCGTAGAGCCCGAGCGCGGCGAGGAACATCGCCAGACCCGCGAAGACCGCGAGCAGAATCAGGGCAAAGCGCCGTTGCGCGACGTTTGTTGAAATGATGTCGGTCATGGGTTGAACGGCATAGACAGGCTGGGAGCGGTCGACGTGGAGAATCGCGTTCTTCATCGCGGCTCCAAGAGCGGAGGGATTGCCGGCCGCGCGGGCGAGCACGGTCATCGCGGACGGCATGGCGAAACCGATCATGGTGGGCTGCTGATAGTAAGCCACGTAGACCTGGACGGGCGTATCCTGATCGAGACCGGCGCTACGCACATCGGCGACGACGCCGACGATTTCGCGCCATCGCGGAGGGACGCTGAATCCGATCTCCAATCGCTTACCGACAGCATTCTGGCCGGGAAAATATCGATCCACCAGTGTCTGATTCACCACCGCGACCAGCGGCGCATCGGAGGAGTCGCGATCGGAAATACCGCGCCCGTGCGTGAGGCGCATGCCCATCGTCGCGAAGTAGCCGGGCGTGATCGCGAAATAGTTGGCTACGGGCGCCTGGCTGGGTGCGACGGGCGGAAAACCCTCGAACCGCATAATGAAGATCGGATTGCCGAGCAGCGGAACATCCGTCGCGATGCCGGCGGTTTTGACGCCCGGCAACGCGGCCACATCGCGCAGGATCCCGCGCGCCAGCTGGACTTGGAGGTCGGCGTGTCCGCCATATTTGAATCGCGCCGGCGCGAGCCGCATGGTCATCACGTGTTCCGGATTGAAGCCCGGGTCGACATTTTCGATCTCGTAGAAGCTGCGGATCAGCAGACCGGCGCCGGCCAGCAGAATCAGCGCGGCCGTTACCTGCGCAACCACCAGCGCGTTGCGCAGCCTGCCGCGGCTGGTCACGCCTCGCGAGCCTTCCTTGAGCAGCGAATGCACGTCGGTTCGACAGGCCTGCCAAGCCGGCGCACAACCAAACAGCAGGCCGGTGAGAATCGATATCGCTAGGGTGAACAGGAGCGCGCGCCAATCGAGCGCGGCCTGATCGAGACGAGGAAGGTTGGCGGGAGCGAGGGCGACCAAGCCGCGCAACGTCGCATAAGCGATCAGGAGTCCCGCCAGGCCCGCTGCCAGCGACAAGACCAGACTTTCGGTGATCATTTGCCGGAAGATTCGGGCGCTCCCGGCGCCGAGCGAACTGCGGATGGCCATCTCGCGGCGCCGCCCGGCCGCTTTCGCGAGCAGAAGATTCGCCACATTCGCGCATGCAATCAACAGGACGAACGCGACGGCGCCCAACAAGACCAGCAAAGTGGGCCGGAGCTGGCCCACTGTATCCTCGAGCAGAGGATTGACGGCAACATTGGCGTCTTTATCGAAAAACGGGTACTCCTGGGCCAGGCGCGATCCGATGGTCTCAAAATCCGAACGGGCGCGATCGAGTGTGACACCGTCTTTCAGGCGCGCAATGACGCGCGTCCGATGCAGATCGCGGCGCTCCCTTTCTTCGTTGTCGAAGCCGAGCGGCGCCCACATGGTTGTAAGCGGCGGGTATTGGAAACTTTCCGGCATCACCCCGATCACCGTTCGCGGCTTGCCATCCATCGTGAGGTTCCTGCCTATGACCTGGGGGTCTCCTCCGAAGCGCCGGCGCCAAACACCGTAGCTCAGTATGACCACGCCGTCCCGGCCAGCCGGTTCTTCATCGCTCGTAAAAACCCGCCCCAACAGCGGCGCGGTTTCCAGCACGTCGAAAAAACCGCGATCGCAAATGACACCCACGTATCGTTCCGGTTCAGCCTCCGCCGAGGCGAGGTTGAAAGTGGAGCTTTGATAAGCGCCCATCTCCGAGAACACCCGGTTTTGTTTGCGCCAATCGTAGTAATTGGCCGGGGCAACCACGAACTTGGTAAGATTTCGGGAAAGATTGGTTTCCCAAACGTTGACCAGCCGTTCGGAATTCGGGAACGGCATTGGACGCAACAGGACGCGGTCAATGACGCTGAACATTGCGCTGTTGGCCCCGATTCCCAAACCGAGCGTGCACACCGCGGTGATCGCGAAGCCTGGATTCTTGCGCAAAGTTCGCTGCGCCCATTGGAGGTCCTGGAGAATCGTCATCGGTGTTTTATAGGAGACGGGCCAGAGCGCCGCTCGTTAGGCGTGGGTCGGATTACAGTTCGGGATAGAACTCGAAGAAGGCGTCGAGCGACTGCATCAACTGCTTGCGGATCTGATCTTCACCGCCCTCAATCAGATGCAGGGTGACGTGGGCTTTTTTTCCGTTCTTCAGCTTGATTTCCGCATCCTCCACCGCTTCGATTTCATCAGCAGGAAGAAGACGCATTCCATAGACCAAGGCGAGTTTTGCCATGCTTCATTCTAGCTGGGCGGCTTCGGCGCCAGCGCAGTTTCGGTGGTCGGCGGTAAAATAAAGGAACAAGCATTGACCGCTTGATCGTATCTAACTCCAGGCGGCGTGTAGGCATTATGAGATCGGCAGCCGAGTCGAGCGAAAGGGACGCCCAGGGTATGGCTGCGCCGGCCGCCGAGATTCGCGCCGCGCTGGACAAGATTCTGGCCAGTCCCGGCTTCGTCAATGCCGACCGCTTGAGCCGCTTTCTCCGCTATACGGTGGAGGAGACGCTGAACGGGCAAACCGACAGGCTGAAAGAAACGCTCCTCGGCATCGAGGTATTCGGCCGAAAGCCGACGTACGACCCTCGTGTCGACGCGGTGGTCCGCACCGAAGCCGTCAAGCTGCGCGCCCGGATGAGGGAGTATTACGAATCCGAGGGGCTGGAAGACGAGCTGGTGATCGATCTGCCGAAGGGCGGATATGTTCCGGTGTTTCGCTACCGGGAAAAGCTCTCCGAAATTCCCCCGGCGCCGGAGGAAACCGCGGGCACCCCGGCGGGTCCGGATTGGAGACCGGCCCTGGCCGGGGTAGTGGTCATCGCGATTCTGGCGATTTCGGTTTTCGTGGTGTCGCGCAACCGCAACCGCGCCGTCAATGCTGGACCTCCAGCGGCGGCGTCCATCGCGGTTCTGCCGTTCGAGGACATGAGTCCAGATCGGGACCAGGAATACTTCTGCGACGGCATGACGGAGGAAATCATCGACGCGCTGGCCAATATTCCGGGCGCGCGCGTAGTGGCGCGAACATCGTCCTTCGCGTTCCGGGGCAAGCAGCAGGACATCCGCGAGATCGGCAAGAAGCTCAACGTCGCAACGGTGCTGGAGGGCAGCGTTCGAAAGGACGGCGATCGCCTGCGCGTGACGGTGCAATTGAACAGCGTCGCGGACGGTTATCATTTGTGGTCGGAAACCTACGAGCGCGAGCTGAAGGATGTGTTCGCGGTGCAGGACGAGATTTCGCGCGCGATCGTTAGTACGCTGCAGCTGAAACTCGCGGCGCCCGCCAAGCAGGGCAAGCCTCCTTCGGAGAATGTCGAGGCCTACGAGCTGTATCTCCAGGGCCGGTATCATTGGAGCCGCTGGAGAACGGAGGGCGCCGAGCGCGCCCTTCAGTTTTTCGAGCAAGCCACCCAGCGAGATCCAAAGTACGCGGCCGCTTTCGCGGGCATCGCGGATTCTTATGCGTGGCTGGGATTCTTTGGCGCGCTGCCGCCCAATGAAGCCATGCCCAAGGCTCGCGCGGCGGCGCAAAAGGCTCTCGCCTTGGACGATTCTCTGGCCGAGGCCCACACCTCGCTCGGCTACGTGAAGGCTCTGTACGATTTTGACTGGCCGAGCGCGGAGCACGAGTTCAAGCGCGGTATCCAGCTCAACGCCGGACTTTCGGACGCGCATTTTGCTTACGGCATCGCGTATCTGGCTCCCATGGACAGCCGAGAAGACACCTTGCGCGAGATGCAACTGGCTCGCGATCTCGACCCGCTCTCGCCCATCGCCCACACCTATCTGGGTGTGGCGTATTCCCTCAACGGTCGTGCCGTTGAGGCGGCGGCCGAAGACCGGAAGGCGTTGGAACTGGATCCAAACTTCGTCGAAGCGAAGCTGGATTTGGCGAACTCTTTGCTGAATCGGTCGGATTTCAAAGCGTTTTACGCCGAGCTCGACGGCGCGCGGGATCTGGCGCCTCCGAGCAGGGTGGATCTCTTGTATGCGTTCGGGTATGCGATTCAAGGCAAAAAGTCCGACGCGCTCAATCTGGTTCACAAATGGGAGAAGCCCGAGGGCGGTGTATACGTGCGGCCCACGTCGATTGCCATGGTGTACGCGGTTCTGGGGGACAAGGAACAGATGTATGCGTGGCTCGACCGGGCCTACGCGCAGCGCGACGGCATGCTGATTTTCTCGAGCCATCAGGGATGCTTCCGGCCTTTTGAGAATGAGCCGCGCTTCGTCGCGATCAATCGGAAGCTAGGCCTGCCCATCAGTTCGCCGAAGTGAGTTGGTAGGGACGGGCAGATTCGAACTGCCGACCTGTCGCTTAGGAGGCGACCGCATGATTCCGCTGGGATCGCGCACAACGGCTCGCGCCTGTGCGCTCTCAGAGCGGTCGCCGGTTCTCTTCACCTTTCAAATGTCTGGTAGGGACGGGCAGATTCGAACTGCCGACCTGTCGCTTAGGAGGCGACCGCTCTATCCATCTGAGCTACGTCCCCGGGCCGCAACCACGATTCTACCAACGCTTGAGGCCTTTCTGCCCGATGTCACTGCGATAGTGCATGCCGGCGAAGTGAATTTTTTGCGCTTCTTCATACGAGTTCCGGATCGCCTCTTTAAGCGTGGCGCCTCGCGCGGTAACGCCCAGCACGCGGCCGCCGGATGTTACTAAATCATGATCTACTAATTTTGTTCCTGCGTGGAAAACCGTCGCGTTCGTGATCTGGTCGAGTCCGCGGATCGCGTCGCCCGCCCGTACCTTGGCGGGATAGCCGTCTGCCGCAAGTACGACGCAAACGGAAGGCTCCGGCATCCAGTTCAACTCCGCTTCATCCAGCCTGCCCTGCGCGGCGGCCAGCAGCGGCTCGACAAAATCGGATTCCATGCGGTGCATCAGCACCTGCGTTTCTGGATCGCCCAAGCGCGCGTTGAATTCCAGCACCTTCGGTCCAGCGGCGGTCATCATCAGTCCGGCGTACAGAAAACCCGTGAACGGGTGGCCATCGGCGCGCATGCGTTCGATCGCGGGCTGGATGACCTTATCCATTACCGTGCGTTTTTCGGCGTCGTTGAGAATGCGGCCGTCGCAATATGCGCCCATGCCGCCAGTGTTCGGGCCGGTGTCCCCGTCGTTGACAGCTTTATGATCTTGCGTCGGCTCGAGCGCGAGGACGTTTCCGCCGTCGCTCAACACGATGAAGCTTACTTCTTCGCCCGTCAGGAATTCTTCGATGACCAGGCTCGACCCTTGCGCGAGAAGTTGAACGATGGCGGCTTCGGCTTCCGCGCGCGAACCGGCGATGATCACGCCTTTCCCTGCCGCGAGTCCGTCGGCTTTGAGTACGACCGGGTATTCGAACTCTCGCAAGGCTGAGCCCGCTTCGTCGGCGGAAAGGACGGTTCGAAAGCGCGCCGTCGGAATCCCTGCCCGCAACATGAACTGTTTCGCGAACGCTTTGCTCGATTCCAAGCGCGCGGCAGCGGCTGTTGGGCCGACGATGCAGCGGCCTGTCGCGCGGAACCGATCCACTAGCCCAGCGGCGAGCGGCCCTTCCGGACCCACCACGGTCAAGTCGGCGCCCACCGACTCGGCGGCCGCCAGATAGTCGCTGGTTTCGAGACAAGTGGCCACTTGCGCGATGCCCGGATTGCCCGGCGCGGCGAACAAGCCTGTCACGCTCCCACTCTGAGCCAACTTCCAACAAAGCGCGTGTTCTCGGCCCCCGGAACCGACGACGAGGATCTTCATGGATGCAAATCGAAACCTAACACAGGCGCGAGCCCGTATGCCACACTAAAGCTGAACTGTCATGAAGTCCTCGAAATACGACGTCATCGTGGTGGGCGCGGGACACGCGGGTTGCGAGGCTGCCCGAGCCTGCGCGCGCATGGGCATGCGGACCGCGATGATCACCATGAATCTCGATCTGATCGCGCAGATGTCGTGCAACCCCGCTGTCGGCGGTATCGCGAAAGGCCATCTGGTGCGCGAGATCGACGCCCTCGGCGGCGTGATGGGCGAAGTGACGGACGCGGTGGGAATCCAGTTCCGGCTGTTGAACACCAGCCGGGGGCCGGCGGTTTGGTCGCCGCGGGCGCAGTGCGACAAGAAACAGTACCGCATTCGGATGCGGGAGGTGTTGGAGAGCGAGCCGAACCTGCGGATTCTGCAGGCCGAGGTCGCGCAGTTGATTATCGAGGAATCGCCGGGGCGCCGGGTTACGGGCGTTTTGCTGCGCGACGGGCGGACGCTTGCGAGCTACGCCGTTATCGTTACCACGGGCACGTTTCTAAACGGCCTGGCGCATGTCGGTGAGATGAAGTACAGTTGCGGCCGCAACGGCGAAGCTCCATCGAATCTTCTCGGCGATCAACTTCGGACGCTCGGTCTCAATTGGACCAGGCTAAAGACCGGGACGCCGCCCCGGCTGGACGGTCGGACCATTGATTGGGCGCAGTTTGAGCCCCAGTGCGGCGATGCCGATCCGACGCCCTTTTCGTTCCTAACAGAGAAGATAGAGCGCGAGCAAGTAAAGTGTTATATAACATACACTTCTGATGAAACGCTGCAGATTCTTAGAGATAGCATCGCGCGCTCGCCCTTGTATAGCGGTCAGATCGAGGGGGTAGGGCCTCGCTATTGCCCTTCGATCGAAGACAAAGTGGTGAAGTTCCCGGATAAGGCGCGCCACCAGCTGTTCCTCGAGCCCGAGGGCCTGGACACATACGAGGTGTATGTGAACGGCATGTCCACCAGCATGCCGATCGACGTCCAGACCGCTATGGTTGCTTCAATTCCTGGCCTTGAGGACGCCGAAATGATTCGGCCCGGATACGCCATCGAGTACGATGCCATCGATCCGCGGGAGTTGAATCATAGCTTGGAGGTCAAGGCGATCGAAGGCTTATTTTTGGCCGGCCAGATCAATGGAACCTCTGGATACGAAGAGGCCGCCTGCCAAGGATTAGTCGCTGGGATTAATGCGGCTTGTCGTTTAGGCGGGCGAGCGCCTGTCGTAGTTGCGCGTACGGAAGGGTACACAGGCATTCTGATCGATGACCTGGTGAACAAGGGTGCGGATGAGCCTTACCGGATGTTCACGTCGCGTGCCGAGTTTCGCTTGCACCTACGAATCGACAACGCCGACGAGAGGTTAACGCCGGTGGGCAGGAGCGTCGGTCTGGTTACCGACGAACGCTGGAACCTTCACCTTCGAAAGCAGGAGCAAAGGCGCAGACTGATCCAGTTGCTCGAAAATACTAGGGTTGACCCTATGAGCTTCGCTTTTATGGGCACTGCCTGGGAGGATCGGCCGTCGCTGCTGAACTGGCTGAAGCGTCCCGAGGCCAAGATTAGCGCCTTAGCCTCTTGGATTCGCGCCTCCCTCGGCGAAGAGCCGGTGCACGGGCTCCTTACAACGGTCGAAACCGAAGCCAAATATGCGGGGTATATCTCCCAGCAAGAGCGGCAGATGGATCGTCTTAAGGACTCGGAGCGGAGGCGAATCCCCGATGGGTTCGATTTCGATCAAATTCCCGGGTTGTCCAATGAAGTGAGGCAGAAGCTCGAGCGGGTTCGACCGGAGACGCTTGGTCAGGCGGGCCGCATTCCTGGCGTTACTCCCGCGGCAGTCGCAGTCCTGGACGTTTACTTGAGTGTCGGCGCACGAGTCTGAACAGCTCGGTGTGCCGGGATGGTTCGGCGAAGTTCTGCAACGCGAGCTTCGTTCCTGGGTGCAACTTTCCAACGCGCAGATCGCGCAATTGTACGTTCACTACAAGCTGTTGGAGCGGTGGAATGAGAAGATGAACCTCACCTCTCTTAAGCCAGGAGTGGAGCTCGTGGTTCGGCACTATTGCGAGTCGCTGTTCTTTGGGGCCCACTTTCCGGGTGGCGCTCGGGCTGCCAGCATTGTAGACATCGGCTCTGGAGCAGGGTTTCCGGGAGTTCCGATCTCCGTCCTTCGGCCGGATTGCCAAGTTACTCTGGTCGAATCGAATCGGCGAAAATCGGTTTTTCTACGGGAGGCAAGCCGGCATTTGGCAAATGTCTCGGTGGTAGCCGAGCGTGCGGAAGACGTCAAACCTAGCTTTGGTTGGGCGGTATCTCGCGCCGTAAACCCTCGGGATTTGCTTGTGAACATCCCAAGGTTAGCTCGGTCGGTCGGAATGCTGCTAGGCGAATCCAACTATGCGACGCTGGAGAGCTTCAATTCCATTGCATGGTCTAAGCCGATTCGGTTACCTTGGGGAGATCGAAGATTGTGTGTATTTGGTGTTTCACGTGAAACAGACCAGAACGTTCCACGTGAAACGTAGCTTCTGGGGAAACGTTGGCTAAAGTAATCGCAATCGCGAATCAGAAGGGCGGTGTCGGCAAAACGACGACCGCCATCAACCTCAGCGCCTCCCTTGCAGCTAACGATCTTCGCATCCTGCTAATCGATTCCGATCCGCAAGGGAACGCCACCACGGGCCTCGGCGTTTCCAAGGGCGATGATCGTGCGACGCTCTATCAGGTGCTTCTGGGTGATACGGAACTTGAATCGGCCGTCATTCACACGGAGTTCGAAGGACTGGACCTCATTCCGTCCGACAAGAACCTTGTCGCCGCCAACCTGGAGCTGATCGACGTGGAGAATCGAGAATCGAGGCTCCGCGACAAGCTTGAAACCGTCCTGGGCCAATACCATTTTGTGCTGATCGATTGCCCCCCGGCCCTCGACCTCCTCACCGTGAATGCGATGGTGGCCGCCGACTCCATTCTCATACCGATTCAATGCGAATTCT
>JBEKHQ010000024.1:0-11458 GCA_050012195.1 Bryobacteraceae bacterium
ACATCATCTTTGCATCGACGCACGAAGCGGGCGACGCGTGTCCGCAGGAAGTGGATCGCAGCAAGGGTTACATGTGGGCGGTCTATCCGACGTACAACATCTATCTTGCGACCGACGACGGGAAAATAGCGAAGAAACTGGCGGGCGCGCCCGGCTACAATGCCGAAGGCACGGTGAATTGGAAGACCGGCAAGATCGTGTACACGTCCATGCAGTCGCGCGATCTGGAGCTTTGGACCATGGATTCGGACGGCGCCCACAAGCGACAGGTCACCAAGACGGACGGTTACGACGGCGGCGCGGTATACTCGCGCGACGGCCAGCAACTGGTGTGGCGCGCGAATCATCCGATGAACGCGGAGGACCTCGGCCGCTATAAGATGCTGCTGTCTCAGAACCTGACCTCGCCCATGAAGATGGAACTGTTCGTTTCCGACGGGGAGGGTTACCGCGTGCACGAAGTCACCAACTTCGGCTGCGCCAGTTTCGCAGGGTTACCGCGTGCACGAAGTCACCAACTTCGGCTGCGCCAGTTTCGCTCCCACCTTCACGCCGGACGGAAAAAAGATCCTGTTTGCGTCGAATCGCAACGATTGCGACGGGCGCAAGTTTGAATTGTTTCTGGTCAACACCGACGGCTCCGACCTGGAACAGATAACCGATTTCGGCGGATTCACGGCCTTCCCGGAGTTCTCCCCCGACGGCAAGAAGATCGTGTTCGCATCCGACAAGGACGCGAAAAAGCGATACGAGTTCAACATCTTCACGGCCGACTGGAAATAAACCTTATCGAAACGTAGTTTCTCCGAGGTGCGGCGTCGCGTTGAAGCCGTCGAGCGAAATGCGATCGCGGCTGAAGACCAGCTCCGTGAGCGAGCAATTGCGGATGCGCCAGTGTAGCTCGATGGCCACCAACTGGGGCGCGCACAACACGGTTTGCAGGATGACGCCGATGGGGCCGGCGGAAGTGAAGACGGCCACGCGGCGGCTGGGCAGGTCGGCATCGACTATGGAGCGGAACGCGCGCTGGACGCGCCCGTGAAAATTGGCCCACGATTCCAGGCCGGCGGCATCCAGCTTGGCCGCGACCCATTGAGGCATCGCGGTTTCGAACATTTTCTGCAAGTGACGATTGTCGGTGGGCGGCGCATACTCGGGATGAGCGCGCAGAATGCCTTCGGCGTCGTATTCGTTAAATTCCGGAAGGCGTTCGAAGGTGTCGAATCCGGCGAGTTCGGCGGTCTGGGTGTGACGCCGCAGAGCGCCGCTATAGACTTCGTCGAAGCGCACGCCGCGCTCCCGCCAATATTCGCCCAAGCGCGCGGCCTGGCGCTCGCCGGTGTCGGAAAGACGGTCGGAATCGGGCTGAAACGGCCGGGCTTGCGCGTGGCGGATCAGGACCAGCGAACTCATCGGGCCGAAGCGGGGGCTCCGGCTTTTCCGAGTGCGCGTTCCAATTCCTGTTTGGCCAGCGCCTCGCGGTGAACCTCGTCGGGGCCATCGGCCAGGCGTAGCGTCCGCACGTTCGACCAAGCGGCCGCTAGGAAGGTGTCCTGGCAGACTCCCGCCGCTCCATGCGCCTGGATAGCTCGATCCAGCACGCGCAAGGTTACATTGGGAGCGATGACCTTGATCATCGCGATCTCGCCGCGCGCCGCTTTGTTGCCGACGGTGTCCATCATGTGGGCAGCCTTCAGAACCAGAAGGCGCGCTTGCTCGATTTCCATGCGAGACTCCGCGATATCCGCGCGGATGGTGCCCTGCTCGGCCAGTTTCTTTCCGAACGCGACGCGGCAGCCCACGCGCTTGCACATGATTTCGAGCGCTCGCTCGGCCACGCCGATACAACGCATGCAATGGTGAATGCGGCCGGGCCCCAGCCGGCCTTGCGCGATCTCGAATCCGCGGCCTTCGCCCAGAAGCATATTGGACACCGGGACGCGGACGTTATTGAACGTGACGTCGCCGTGACCGTGCGGCGCATGGTCGTAACCGAACACCGTGAGCAGGCGCTCGATCTTTACTCCGGGCGTGTCCATGGGAACGAGAATCATGGACTGCTGCTTATGGCGCGCCGCAGTTGGATCGGTCTTGCCCATGAAGATGGAGATCTTGCAGCGCGGATCGCCGGCGCCGGAGGACCACCACTTGCGGCCGTTGATCACGTAATTGTCGCCGGCGCGCGCGATGCTGCTCTCGATGTTGGTGGCATCGGAGGAAGCAACCGCGGGCTCGGTCATCGAAAAGCAGGAACGAATCTCGCCGTTCAGGAGCGGCTTGAGCCAGCGTTCCTTTTGCTCGGGCGTCCCGTAGCGCGCCAGGACCTCCATGTTACCGGTATCCGGCGCCGAGCAATTGAAAACTTCGGGCGCCATGTGGACGCGGCCCATGATTTCGCACAGCGGCGCGTATTCCAGGTTCGTCAAGCCGGCGCCATCTTCGCTCTCCGGAAGAAAGAGGTTCCAGAGACCGGCTGCGCGCGCTTTGGGTTTCAGCTCCTCGATGACTCGCGAGGGCTGCCAGCGGTCGCCGTTCGCGATTTCGTCATAATGACGCTGCTCGTTGGGATAAATATGCTCGTCCATGAAGGCTTGGAGCTTCTTCTGGAGCGACTTGACTTTGTCGGGGAATTCGAAATTCATAAGCTGGTTTGAACCTAGCGGCCGGTGAACGCGGCGGCCCGTTTTTCGAGGAAATGCGCGACGCCTTCCTTGAAATCCTCGCATTGCAGGCTTTGAATCATTTCCTTTTCGGATGCCTCAAAAGCCTCGGATAATGTTTGGAACATGGCGTTATAAACCTGTTCCTTAATCACTCGCATCGAACGCGGGCTGACGTTATTGGCCAGCTCCTTGGCGTACGACAAGACGCCGTCCAGGAAACCCTCCTGGGGAAAAACGCGATTGACCAGGCCCATGTGCAGGGCTTCGCTCGCATCCACCAAGCGCGCGGAGAACAGCATGTCGAGCGCGTTCGCCGGTCCAATCAAGCGAGGCAGCAACCACGCCAGGCCATATTCGGCGATCAGGCCGCGCTTGGCGAACGCGGTGCCGAATCGGGCGGCGTCCGAAGCGAAGCGCAAATCGCAATACAGCGAAATGATGAATCCCAAGCCGACCGCGGGTCCGTTGACGGCGGCGATCACGGGCTTCTGAATGGACGGGAAGTAGGAATATTTCTTTTGAAAATCCGCGCGCACGTTGGCGCGGTGGCCGTTGCCGCTATTGGCGAGGACGTGTTCGCCGGCGTGACCGAGGCCCTGCTTGGCGATGGCGCCGAGCAGCGACATGTCGGCGCCCGCGCAAAATCCGCGTCCGGCGCCGGTGAGTACGATTACGCGAACACTGTCGTCCTTTTCGGCTTCATAGATCGACGCGCGCACTTCCTGCTCCATGACAGCGGTCCATGCATTGAGCTTGTCGGGCCGGTTCAGCGTAACGGTAGCGACGCGGTCCGAAACGTGATAGAGAGTTTCCTGGTTGGCCATGCAGTTTGGATTATATCAGCGCGGCGGCTTGCTGGAGCAGATTAAATACACGCTTGTCGAAATGGCGGAAGCGCTCGTCGGTGGTTTGGCCGCGATAGAAGCGCACGTAGATCTGTTGCAACACCACGGCCAGTTTGAAGAGCGCGAAGACCTCGTAATAGTCGATGAGCGAAAGGTCGCGGCCGGTCTCGTCGGCGTAGCGGCCGATGAGTTGATCGCGCGTGAACCAGCCGGGTTGTCCTGTAATGGAGGGCTTGGAGCCGCCCGGATCGCTGGGCTGTGCCCAGTAACAAAGGATCAGACCGAGATCCACCAAAGGATCACCGACCGTGGCCATTTCCCAGTCGAGCACAGCTTCCAGGCGGCCGGGATCGTTCAAATCCAGCATCACGTTGTCGAGCTTGAAATCGTTGTGGACCAGCGTGGGCGCGGGCGAAGCGGGAAGGCGCTCGGTAAGCCACTGGATGACGCGATCCATCAGCGGAACTTCTTGCGTCTTGGCGCGATTCCAGCGCTCGAACCAGCCGTGCACTTGTCGTTCGAGAAATCCGGCAGGCTTGCCGAGAGAGACCAGCCCGTGCTTCTCGATACCGATGGAGTGCAGCTCCACCAGGCAATCGATAAAGCCGCGGCTGACTCGCGCCGGATAGTCGGGAAACGCCGCCAGTTCGGGCGGGACGCGATCGCGCACGACAACGCCGTGACGCCGCTCCATGACGAAGAAGACGGCGCCGATGATCGAAGTGTCCTGGCACAAATGGAACACTTCGGGCGCGGGCCGAAAGAACGGATGGACGGCCTTGAGGACGGTATACTCGCGCGCCATGTCATGCGCTTTTGGCGCGACAGGACCGAGCGGGCCGCGGCGTAAAACGTACTCGCGCGCGGGCGTGCGGAGCAGATAAGTGAGGTTGGAGTGTCCGCCCGGGAACTGCTCGACGGCGAGGTTTTCCGCGCCGTCGATCTTGTCGCGCAAATAAGCCGCAAGGGCGTCGTGGTTGAGCTCTTCGCCGGTGCGAACGGCCGCGGTATCGATCATGCTCTAATTTCCGGTTGCCGTTTTCCCGCCGATGGCCGGCGATTTCCTGGTTGCCGTCACCGTCTCGGCGGCGAAACGTACGGGTTCGGGAATGGCTGCGCCGTCGGCCCGGGGATCGGATGCCGCATAGTTGGTGCCGGTCTTGGAATCGTGCAGGATGGCCTGGCCGCGGCCCATGGCCTCGACGTATTCGCGGCGGATTTGAATAATGTGGCCGCGCTCGGAAAGCTGTTGCAGCGTGGCGGGGGGAACGCGCGATTCGATGGCCACCTCGCAACCGTAAGCGTTGCCTTTCGCGAAGCGCGGCGCTTCCATGGCTTCCTGCACGTTCATTCCGTAATCGACGAAATTGGAAACGAACTGGGCGTGCGCCAGCGGCTGCACCGCGCCGCCCATGATGCCGAAGCCGACGTGCTGGTCGCCTTTTTCCATGAAGGCCGGAATGATGGTGTGGAAGGGGCGCTTTCCGCCCGCCAGAATGTTAGGATGATGCGGCTCGAGCGTGAAGCCGCCGCCGCGGTTCTGCAGGATGAAGCCCATGCCCTCCACGGTAACGTGCGAACCGAAGGCGCCGAAGATGCTCTGGATCCAGCTGGCGATGTTGCCGTCCTTGTCGACCACGGTGAGGTAGGTGGTGTTGCTCGCGTTGGGATCGCCGTTTTCGACCTTGCAATTGGCGCGGTCGGGATCGATGAGGGCGGCGCGCTTGCGGGCGTACTCTTGCGAGAGGATCTGCGTGGTGGGAACGTCCGCAGCGCGCGGGTCGGCAGCGTAGCGGTGCACGTCGGAGTAGGCCAGCTTCATAGCCTCGATGCGCTGATGCATCTCCATCGGGCTAAATGCGCCGAAGGGCGACGCCGGTTTGGTTTCCATAATTTTCAACATTTCGAGCGCGGCCATTCCTTGTCCGTTGGGCGGAAGCTCGTATACGCGCCAGCCGCGATAATCGATGGAGAGCGGCTCGACCCATTCCGGCGCGAACGATGCTAGATCTTCGGCCGTCATGGTTCCACCGAGGTGCTGCGAGGTTTTGAGAATCGCGGCGGCAATTTCGCCTTTGTAAAACGCGTCGGGGCCTTGTTCGGCGATGAGTCTGAGGGCATGGCCTAGATCGGGATCGCGGACGATCTGTCCGGTTTGCGGTGGCTTTCCGTCCGGCAGATACACGCGGGTGGATTCGTCGTTGGTCTTCAACTGGCGAACCACGCCGGGAGTGTTCCAAGTCTCGGCGATGCCTTCGTGTAGCGGATAGCCTTGTTCGGCGAATGCGATGGCGGGCTGGAACAGATCTTTCCAGGGCAGTTTTCCGAAGCGCTTGTGTATTTGATACCAACCTTGCACGGCGCCGGGGACGGTGACGCTATGAATGCCGGTCTGCGGCATGCTGGTGATTTTCTTTTCAGCGAGGAATTCGGGCGTGAGCGCCTTGGGAGCGGGGCCGGACGCATTCAGTCCAGTGAGCTTGCCGGACTTGGCATCCCAGTACATGACAAACAGGTCGCCGCCGATGCTGGTCATCAACGGCTCGGTGACGCAAAGGACGAGGTTGGCGGCGATGGCGGCGTCGACGGCGGTTCCGCCCGCCGCGAGGATCTGCGCGCCGGCTTGGGAAGCGAGCACCTGGCTGGTGGCGACGATGCCACCGTGGTTGATCACCATGGCGCGTCCATAGTTGCGGCCCGCGCCCAAGGTTCGTTCGGATTCCTGGGCATGGAGCGCGGGCAAAGCGCAAAGCAGCAGCGCGGCGGCGCGAGAGATTCCGGGCATGGAGTACCGCTCCTTTCCGGCTCATGGGGCGACGGAGCCGAACAGATTAATTTTATGCTGCTTTGAGCTTCGATGGGTTAGTAGCCTGTGGCAGAAGCCTCTCGGCACGCTCGAACAGGACAAGCTAAAGCATGTCCCACACTGTCCATCAAACATTTAACAAGGCTTGTGGGACATGCTTTAGCTGTCCAAGACTTCTGCCACAGGCTGTTAGGACGGGCTTGGGTTCGTTTTGTAAAAATCGCATTGCGCGAGCGGGCGCGGGCTTTCAGCGCTTCGTACATCAAGACAAGAATACGCCCGCGCGTTGCTAGGATGGCGCCGGCATACCGGATGTTGTTGTGCTGGACGCGTTAACATTTGTGGAGACGCCGTGAACACTGCATTATCCCCCTGGGCGCAACGCCTGATTTCGGAATTCGACTCTGCGGATCTGCGCGCGCAAGAGCTGGCTAAAGGGCTGAGCGTCGCGCAGCTTAACTGGCGCCCTAGGCAGGATGCGTGGGGCGTCGGCCAGTGCCTTCAGCACTTGTTCATAACCAACGAAGTTTATTTGCCTGCGATCGCCGCTGCTTTCAACGGCGTTCAACGGTCCCAAGTTCAGGAGATCGCTCCCGGCTGGTTCGGCCGTTGGTTCATTCGCACCTATATCACGCCATCTTCAAAGAGCGCGCGGGCTAAGGCACCCAAGAAGATCGAGCCGGGTAGGCAGGTGGAAGATTCGATTCTTGAGTCGTTCCTTCGGAGTAACCAGGAAGCGCGAGCAGTTGTCCGAGAAGCGAGCGACTACGACGTCAACAGCATTCGATTCAAGAATCCTTTCCTTCCGTTCTTTCGTTTCACGGCCGGGACCGGGCTGGAAATCGTGTCAAAGCACCAGGACCGTCATCTACTGCAAGCCGAACGGGTGAAGGAATCCCCGGACTTTCCGAAGCAATGCTAGCGGAGCCACTCGTCACGCCACTCGTCATGGGCGGCGCGATGCACGGCGGCAATCGCTTCGTCGATATGGTGAATCGCCCGGTTCCGCCATCCTCTGGCGGCGGGGTTGTCTTCCTCGCGTTCGATGTCGCGCTTAGCTCCAGATAGGAATTTTGCGATAGCGTGAAAGCGGCCAGCCCGATCCGGGTAGGTATCGAGCCGCGGGTTGTCTTCGAGATCCTTACGGTCCCAGGCGGCCGCCGCGTCGATTTCGCGGATCGCCTCGCGGACATGCTTCGCCGAGTCGTCCAGATCGTGCCGAACGTTGCGAAACTCGGCCCAGTCCATCAGGCGTTCCGCGCGCCGCAGGTCGGTGCGGGCATGCAAATAGGCCGGATGTCGTCCAGGCACGTCGCCGAAAGCGGCAGGAATGGCCAGCAGAGCTGCAACGGCAAGAGTTGAAAATCTAATGGTAGAGTGCTTCATCACTAGCCTGTAACGCAATTTCCACCTCGGAATCTCGCGAGCGGCCCATTAAAGTCCGCTAACACGGCCAGTCTATCACGACGCACCGCCGACGTATTTCTTAAGATCCGGATACAGCAACTGATGCACTTCCGGCAGGTCGAGGTCGGTCTTATGAATCACTCGCGCGGGGAGGTCGATTTGTTTGGGCGGCGCACCTCCGCGCAGTTTGTCGACCAGCGTCTTGACGGCCTGGAACCCCATCTGGAACGGGTCCTGCACCACCAGTGCGTCGATTGCGCCCGCCTTCAAGTCCGCAAGCAAGTCGTCGGTGGCATCGAAAGCGACGAGCCGCACTTTGCCGGCCAGGGATCGGGACTTCAGCGCCAGCGAGGCTCCGGCGCTACTCAATTCCGACGACGCGAAGATTCCGGCGAGATCCGGATGGGCGGTGAGAATATTCTCGGCGGCGGCGCGGCCTTTGGCGCGATCGGACATGGAGAACTGGCGGGCGACGATTTGGATGTCGGGGAAATCGGCACGCAGGACGTCTTCAAATCCGCGCTCGCGATCCACGGTGGACGCGCTGCCCGGGGCGTTCATCAACATGGCAACAGGGCCGCGGCCGCCCACCAGTCGCGCGAGTTCCCGGGCGCTCATCTGGCCGGCCTTATAGTTGTCGGTGGCGACGAAGGTCATGTATTGGGTGGAATCCACGGCGGAATCGAAAACCGTGACGGGGATGCCCAATGTGGCGGCGCGCTCGAGCGACCGGTTGAGCGCATGACGCTCGGCCGCGGCGACGGCGAGGCCGTCGGGATGCTGCGCGAGCATCGAATCCACAATCTGCATCTGGCGATCGTAGTCGGTTTCGAGCGCCGGGCCGTTCCACAGAACGTCGACGTCGAACTGGTGGCCCGCAGCCGCGGCGCCCGCGTGTACCGACACCCAGAACGCGTGCGAATTCGCCTTCGGCACCACGGCTATTCGTTTTCGTCCGGAGTTATGGCACGCGCACAATAGAGCCAGCGCGGCGACGATCGCTGCAAGTCTACTGCGCACACCAGCCGCCGTCGATCAAAATATCCGTGCCGGTAATGAAAGACGCTTCCTCCGAGCACAGATACAAGGCGAGCTTGCCGATCTCCTCCGGTTTGCCCCAGCGCCCCAGCGGGACGCGCGAGTTGAATTGCGCGTTAGCCGCCGGATCGGCCGCCAGCGGCGCGGTCATTTCGGTGAGGAACGGACCGGGGCTGATCGCGACCACGGTGATGCCATCGGGAGCGAGTTCGAGCGCCAGCGCGCGGGTGAATCCTAGCAGTCCGGCCTTGCTGGCCGAATAAGCGGTGCGCTGCGGAAGCGAAATGTGGGACATGATCGAAGTGATATTGATCACGCGCCCGTAGCCGCGGCCTTTCATGTGGGGCACGAAGGACCGGCACATCAGGAACGCGCTGGTCAGGTTGGTGTCGAGCACGAGATTCCAGTCGGCCAGCGTGAAATCGACACAGTCTTTGCGCACCACCGTGCCGGCATTGTTCACCAGGATATCGACGGGGCCAAGCTGCGCGGAGACGTCGCGCTCGAGCTCGAACACGGAGTCTTCCTTGCCGACATCGGCTCGGAACACGGTAGCCTCGGCGCCCAAACCCCGCGCGGCTTCGGCGACTTCGGAAAGCTTTTCGGCGTCGCGCGACACTAAGGCCACGCGCGCGCCCGCTTCTCCCAACGCCAGAGCCATCGCTTTGCCGAGGCCACGGCTTGCGCCGGTAACCAGGGCCACACGTCCAGTGAGTGTCATCAGACGCTCATTGTACCTGCTGGGATTGGTGAAACGCCCCGGCCGATCGAGCCGGGGCAACCGCGGGAGGGACTACTCGGGTTCCTTGTTGCGCTTCTTGCGATTGCGCTTGCGCGCCAGCGCTTCCTTGGTGCGCTTCTTCTCACCAGGCTTCAAGTAAAAAGAGTGTCGCTTGATCTCTTTGATAATGTCCTCTGTCAGAACTTTCCGCTTAAAGCGCCGCAACGCGCTTTCTATCGTCTCGCCATCTTGCACATGAACTTCCGCCAATTCCAATCACCTCCCTTAGGGCCGACACGCCGAGGGCATTGATCTTTTCATAGAAGATCTCTTCAAAGATGATCTGTTCAAAGAAAAGACCTGCTGGGGAAAGCTTACTCGGAAGCCCACCGGCGCTTATGTTCATCATAAAACAACTCGGACATCCGCATAGGCCGTAATGTTAGAATCCTCGGTTTATGGCTTTCACTCTTCGCGGAAAAACCGCATTGGTCACCGGTTCCGGGCGCGGGATCGGCCGCGCAATCGCTATGAAACTATCCGGCGCGGGCGCGTCCGTGCTGCTGAACGATATCGACCCCAAGCCGTTGGCGGAATCCATTTCGCTGATCGAGGGCGCCGGTGGAGTCGCCAAAGCGCTTGCGGGCGATCTCACTTCGCCCGAGTTTCCACAGCAGTTGGTGGATGCCACCGTAGCGGGGTTCGGATCCATTGACATCATCGTCAACAACGCCGGATATTCCTGGGACAGCGTGATCCAAAAGATGACCGACGAACAGTTTCAAGCCATGTTGGACATTCACCTGGTGGCGCCGTTCCGCATCTTGCGAGCGGCGTCGGGATGGATTCGCGAGGCGGCCAAGCGCGAGAACGCCGAAGGCCGCCCGGTGATGCGCAAGGTAGTCAACATCAGCTCCGTGTCGGGCACCAACGGGAACGCGGGGCAGTCGGGTTACGGCGCCGGTAAAGCCGGAATCAACGGACTGACGAAGACCTTGGCGAAGGAATGGGGCCGGTACAACGTCAACGTAAACTCGGTTGCGTTTGGATCCATCGACACGCGCATGCTTCAGTCCATGCACTCCGCCGAATCGGTCATCGAGCGAAAAGGCCAGCAGATCCGAAGCGGGATTCAACCGGAATTTCGCGAGAAGATCGGGAGTGGTTGCTCGCTGGGCCGCTTGGGGACTCCGGAGGAAGCGGCGGGCGCGGTTTTATTTTTCTGCTCGCCGCTCTCCGATTACGTGAGCGGAGAAATTCTGACGGTCAGCGGCGGTGGTCGGGGCTAAGTTACCCGCCGGCGGTTGCCGGATACAATTAGAAGACCATGGAAGCATTCACTCCCACGGATCGGACCAAGGTCCACCGGCTGCCGAAGCGGGCGGTGTACGAAACGGCGCAGATCCACGCCATTCTGGACGAAGGCTATCTCTGCCACGTCGGATTCGCGGTGGACGGGCAACCCTACGTCATTCCCACCGGCTATGCGCGCTCGGGGAACCAGATTTATATTCACGGGTCGGCCGCCAGCCGGATGCTGCGGTCGCTCGATCGCGGCGTGGACGTGTGCCTGACGGTTACGCTGCTGGATGGGTTCGTGCTGGCGCGCTCGGCCTTCCATCATTCGATGAACTATCGTTCGGTGGTGGCGCTGGGCAAGGCGCGGCTGGTGACCGACGCAGAGGAAAAGCGGAAGGCGCTGGAGTGCTTCACGAATCACATTGTGCCGGGCCGTTGGGATGAGGTCCGGCTACCGACCGAGCAAGAGCTGAAGGCAACCAGCGTCTTGGCGCTGGATCTTGACGAAGTATCGGCGAAGGTGCGTACGGGTCCACCAGTGGACGACGACGAGGACTACGCGCTGCCGGTCTGGGCTGGGGTGGTGCCGGTGCGGACCGAGTTCGGCGATCCGATATCGGACGGCCGGGTGCCGCCGGGGTCGCCCGGAATGGATGCGCGTCGGTTCCCGCGTTGGTCG
>JBEKHQ010000025.1:0-11003 GCA_050012195.1 Bryobacteraceae bacterium
GAAGTTACGTCGGTCCAACCAGTTTGTATCCCGGTTTGACCACTCCCGCCCAGCCCGGCGAGACAATCGTGATGTACGCCAACGGTTTCGGATCCACGACACCGGTGGTGAGCGGGTCCGAAACGCAGTCGGGAACGTTATCACCAATGCCGGTGATCACCATCGGCGGCGTGGCTGCGACGGTAACCTTCGCCGGCCTGGTTGCTCCGGGCGAGTTTCAGTTCAACGTGGTAGTGCCGCCCTCGCTCGCGAATGGCGACCAGCCCACGATGGCAATGTATAACGGCTTGGCAACGCAGGCGGGAACGCTAATCACGGTGCAGCAGTAGTGGAGCTTCATTTCCGGCCAAGTCGGCAATCCACATGAGCGAGAAGTCGGCATGTCGGACAAAGTGATCCAGAAACGGCTGTACGACGCGCCAGGAGCCTATGAATAAAGACCGCTCCACGCCTCCACTTATTCAGAAGCTTCCGCCTAGGAGCCCGAGCGCGCCCGTCACCGCGCGGCCCAATACCGATCCCGCGCCTGCACTACCAGCCCCTTCTGCTTAGTCGCCAGTTGCAAAGTCCGAAACTCGGAAACGCGCACCGGCGTGTCCGACACAAACCCGATACTGTACTGACTCCGCAGTTCATCCTGGATCACGCCGTAAATCTGATCGATCCCCAGCTTCTTCGACACCTCGAAAAAACCGCCGCCGGTCTCCTTCGACAGCCGGGTCAGGACTCCCTTGCCATCCGGACCGATAAATCCAAACGGAATTCCGTACGCCCCGGCATCCGAGAACAGGATGGAATAGACCAGCGTGTCGGCCCGCTGGGCGGCTTCGATCGCCATCGGCAAGCTCTGCTCGCTCCCGGTGTCCACGCCATCCGTGAGAAGAATAAGCGCCTTCCGGTTTCGCTGATTCTTCATCACGTCCACCGACGCTTTGATGACCGCGTCATAGAGCAGCGTGCCGCCGCCGTTCTGCATCGAGAGTTCCGTCCGGCTGGGCGTATCCACCGACTCCAGCGCATGCTCCAACTTCTGGCGAACGGCGGTGAGATCCTGATTCATCCGCACCGCCATGTCGAAATGCATGATGAACACTTGATCTTTTTTCTCGCGCAGGACTTGTTCCAGGAACCGAAAACTCGCGCTCCGCTCCGCGTCCAGCACCTTCCGCTGGCTCATGCTGGTGTCCACCATGAGTCCGATGGTGAGCGGCAGGTCCGACTCCTGGGAAAAATATCGAATCGTCTGCGGCCGCTTGTCTTCAGACAGCAGGAAATCGTCCTTGCTAAGGCCGCGGATGATTTCGCCCTTTTTGGACCGGACCGTGGCCAAAATGTTGACCACTTTCACGTCCGCGGAAAAGGTCGCGTCTTCTTGTTGCTGCGCGCGCACGGCTCGGGCGCCAATCAGCGAAGCGGCTCGGAGCAAAAACAGACGCCGGGAGTTCTTCAAAGCTCTAGCTTATCCAAAAATCGCTAGGGAGCGAATTGCGGCATCACGTAGGCATAGAACATGACGATCAGCCCGATCATCGACGCCAGCAGCACGCTATGGCGAATCGTAAAACGGAACAGCCGGGCTTCGTCTTCGCGCTTCATATGCGTCGCCGCGGAGGCAACCGCGATGCTCGCCAGGCTGATCATCTTGCCCATCACTCCTCCGGCGGAGTTGGAGGCGGCCATCAGCACCGGATTCATGGACAGCTTGTTTGCCGTGACCACCTGCAGGGGGCCGAAGAGCGCGTTCGCGGAAGTGTCGCTCCCGGTCAAAAAAACGCCCAGCCAGCCGAGCAGCGCGCTGAAGAACGGAAACGTCTTGCCGGTAGCCGCGAAAGCCAGCCCCAGCGTTCCCGTCGCCCCTGCGTAATTCATCAGGAACGCGATGGCCAGCACCGCAGCCATGGTCAGTTCGGCGCGCGCCAGTTGCCGCCCGGTGTTTGCGAAGATCTTCGCCAGCTTGCGCGGCGTTACTCCCAGCAAGAATGCTCCCAGGATCGCGGCGAGCGTGCAGGCCGTGCCCGCGGCCGACAGCCAGTTCAAGTTGAAAGCGGCCGGATACAACGAGGGCCTGACAGTCACCGGCGGCATGCGTTGAATTTCATTGTGCAGCCACGGCCAATTCACCACCACCGTCACTCGATTCAGGTACGGTTGAATCGCTTTCACGCCCCACAGCAACACAAAGACCACCAGCAGCATGTAAGGCATCCAGGCCACCAGCAATTTCCGCACCGGATAATGGGGCACGGCCTCGTGATGCTCGCCCACATGCTCGCCGCCCAGCGTAAAACTGTCACGCGGCCTCCAGAATCGCAGCAGGATTACTAGACCGCTCATCGCCGCTAGCGACGCGAGTAGATCCGTCAACTGGACGCTGACGAAGTTGGAAATCAAAAACTGAACGGAGGCGAATAAGATGCCGCACACCGCGACACCGGGCAGAACCCCTTTCAGAGCCTTCCAGCCGCCCATTACCATGATCAGATATGCCGGGATGATCAACGAAATCGGCGCGCACACGCGTCCTACTCCGGCGCTGAGCCGTTCCAGCGGCAAGCCGGTAACTCCGGCGAGCGTAATGATCGGTATCCCGATGGAACCGAATGCTACGGGCGCTGTATTGGCCAACAAACACAACGCGGCCGCATAAAATGGCGCGAATCCCAAGCCAGCCAGCATGGCCGCCGCAACCGCGATGGGAGTGCCGAACCCGGCCGCGCCTTCGATGAACGCGCCGAACGCGAACGCGATCAGCAGCGTCTGCATGCGCCGATCCTCAGTCAGATGGCCCACCGAATCCTTGATGATTTCGAATTTGCCGGTCTCGAGCGTTACGCGATAGAGCAGGATGGATGAGAACACGATCCAGCCGATCGGAAAGAGCCCGTACGCCGCGCCGTAGGTAATCGCGCCCACCAGATTCCGCAGCGGCATCCCATACTCGAAGATGGCGACCACCACGGCGGCGGCCAGTCCCCAGAGCGCCGAGATCCATGCCGGCTTGCGCAATATGCCCAGCAGGAACAACAGCACGAAAATAGGGAACGCCGCGACGAGCGCGGACCACAGCAAGCTTCCAGCGACGGGGGTATAGTTGTGCTGCCACATGGCGAAAATATCATCCAACTATACGGACCCGTTCGGAAAGCTGTCAAGCGGTTCGAGGCTCGACTGGGGACTCTTCGAGCTTTGATTCGAGACCCCCGCCGCTAGAAGTTCGAGCGCGCCGGTTAAAATGAAGAATGACCCTCGAAATCGTCGCGCGCGAGCAGGAAGGCATCACAATTCTGGATCTGAAGGGGCCTCTTCGATTCGGACAGGAGGATCTGGAATTCCGCAGCCAGCTTTTGAAGCTCTGCCAAGCGGGAACTCTCCGCGTAATCGTGAATCTCAGAGATGTAACCCACCTTGACACCACCGGGCTGGGCACTCTGCTATTCGCTTTGGCCAAGCTTCAGAAGGCAGGTGGACGTCTCGCCATCTTTAATTTGAACAAGTCCCACATCGATCTGGTTTTGCTTGCCAGGATGGACGCCGTGTTCGAGGTGTTCAAGGACGAGCAGGATGCAATCAACAGCTTCTTTCCCGACCGCAAGGTTCCGCGCTTCGACATCCTGGAATTCGTTCGATCCGCCGAGCACGATCACCCGCCTAATCAGTAGGGCCTCCGCGCGGCGCCGCCTTGCCCAAAAAAATGCGCCTGAGCAAGTTACGCCCAGGCGCGAGACCGGAGAGGAATCATGGTTATTAAACGTCCGCGGACAAGACTAGAATAAGCGCTCCATCGCCCTCGATCCATAAATCAAATGGTGTAGACCGTACTTGAGACTCCTAGTACTTACGTCGCCCGACGCCCGCTCATGTATCCTTAGCTAAGGCTTCCAATGCCAGAGCTAAGGCTTCCAACGCCAGTTGTGCCGCCCCATCGTCTCCTGTTCGTGGATGACGACTCCTCGGTTCACGAACGGTTTATGCCATACTTGCGGGCACGCGTTGGCAGGCGGACGCCGCATCGAACGGCGAAGATGCCCTTGCGCGCAATCGCCCCATGCGCTACGGGCACATCGCGACCGAAGAGGATCGCGTCGGTCACCTGGATAAACTGCGGACTCTTCAGGATGAAACAGGAGGGTTTGTGACCTTCATTCCGCTGACGTTTCATCCCGACAATACGCAACTCGCGCATATTCCCAAGACCACCGGGTTCGACGATCTCCGCCAGATCGCGGTCTCGCGGCTGATGCTGGATAATATTTCGCACATCAAGGCGTACTGGATCATGATGACCCCACGGATCGTGCAGATCGCGCAGCGCTTCGGTTCGGACGATATCGACGGCACCGTCGTTGAGGAAAAGATTTACCACGATGCGGGTGCAACCACGTCGCAGAATCTGGACCGCGCGGTGAATTGCTGCGCCTGATCCGCGAAGCCGGTCGCGAGCCGATGGAGCGGGACACGTTGTATCGTCCCGTCGAGCGCGCCGAGAATGCGTTCACGGTGCTGGTCTAAGGTCCTGTTATTGGTCATTCAAAACATTTCCGACTGGAGTCCCATGAAAATGCGTCACGCGATGGGGGCCAGCCCCTTTTTCTTGGTCCTGTTTCTATTAGCCAGTGCCGCACTCCCGGCACTGGCGTACCAGGCTCAATTGCCGGCCTCTTGCGGTGCAGTCGGCGCGAAAAGCTATACACCTCCCGCGGTCACCATTCCCCCGCTGGTTCTCAATCGCGGCACGGTGATCACGGTCACCAATGCCACGGTTGCGATTAATGGCGACACCTCCTCGGTCGCGGCGCTGATGGCCAATCCCGGCCCGGACGGGATTTCTCTCCCGGAAGCGATCATGGCCACGAACAACGACCCTGGCACATGGGACATCGAGTTCGCTCCGGCGCTGAAGGGCTCCATCATCGACATCGATCCGGCGCCGTCCGTAGGATTTCTAGGATTGCCTGGCTTAAGTGGGGGCAATGTCACCATCAACGGCGACATCAATGGCGACGGGAAGCCCGATATCACGCTCACCACCAGCCAGTCTGGCAACACTTCGGGTATTTCTGTCGCTTCCGGGGGCAACACCCTCTACGCGCTGGCTCTCCAGAATTTTACGTGGGGGGTGAGGATCTCGCCTCCGCCCACAGCCAACGGGGTGACCTTCTCCGACATCACCATCAGCAACCTGGTGATCACGAACGCCCAAATGGCCGGAATCTACTTGTTTCCGGCGGACGTAAGCAGCACCTGGGACCATCTGCTGATTACCGGCAACACGTTCTCCGGCAGCGTCTCCGGCCCGATCAATGCCATCGATTTGGAACTTGGCAGCACTGCTGGTGACACGTTGCAGCACACCACCATCGCCAACAACAATATTACGATTCCGATGCCAGGAGCGGGAGGCATTGCGATGAACTTCGGAGCCGGGCTTGGAGCGAGGAACAACCAGGCGATCGATACCTTGATCGCGAACAACGTCATTTCAGCCGCTCTTCCCCAATTCGCGATCCGCATCGCGACCGGTGTCGGCAGCGCATCGTCGAGCTTGATTGACGGCATGCAGGTCATCGGCAACCAGATGCTCATTTCCGGCCCGCCTGTTATGGGCGGACCGGGTACGGCCGCCATCGTCGTGGCCAGCGGCGATGCCGCCAGCGACGACGGATACCCATCCCTGCGGCCGATCCAGTATTCGGAGAACAACATCCTGCGTAACCTCAGTATTCTCTCGAACACCATTGCAGGAACCCCTAACTTCGGAATCGCCGTTCAGGCGGCATGCTGCGGGAACAGCAACAATACGATTCAGAATCTCTCCATCCTGGGCAATACCATAAGCGCGGAGGGCGAAGCAGTAGAACTGGTGGGCGGCGCCAGCGGCGGCTATTACAGCAGGCCCTCATCGGGGAATGCGTTGACCAACGTCCTGATCCAGGCGAACACCATCCAGATGACGCCGCCTATCTGCAATTGTTACCCGGCAGGGCTGGGACTCACGTTCGGGGGTATAGATGTCATCGCCGGATTGGCGGAGCCGGGAAATAGCGTCACCGGTATCTTGATTGCCAACAACGACGTGGACACTCCGTTTGTTGGGATCAGTATCGTCGCAGGCGTGGGCGCCTCGGGAGGTCCGAACGCCCCGGTTTCCCCGGCTGACAACAATGTCGTGTCAGCCGCGCAGATCTCTTGCAACCTGGTGGAGCAGGCTCCCACGCTGCCCGTCAATTTTCCCCCGCTGCCTGTCAATTTTCCGGGGATCAAGGGCATCGACGTCACGGCAGGATTGCTTAACGCGAATGGAAACCAGGTGCAGCAACTGACCGTGGTGAACAATCTGGTGGCGGGGATACTTGGCGATGCGTCTCTGTTCGGCAACCTGGGAAGCGGGTATTTCACCAATCAGGGCACTACGACGGGAAATACGATCTCGATCGCACAAATTTCGAGCGCCGCTAACGGGCCGGCGATCACGGGCGTGGCGAATGCCGAGAGCGGCTCGCTTGTAATTGCTCCGAATACTTGGATCTCGATCACGGGGACGAATCTCGCGGCGAATACGCGCAGTTGGGCGCTCGCGGATTTTGTCAACAACCAGTTGCCGATCGCGCTTGACGGGACCAGCGTGAAGATCAACGGGCAAAACGCGTTCGTGTTCTATATCAGCTCGACGCAGATCAATGTGCTGACGCCGCCGAATCTGGGATCGGGTCCGGCGCAGGTTCAGGTGACGGTCTCGGGAGTCTCGTCGGCGACTTACACGGTTTTAGCGTCGCCGGTTTCGCCGGCTTTCTTCGTGATCGGCGGATCGCCGTATGTGCTCGCGACCCACGCTGACGGCAGTCTCATCGGGCCAGCGACCTTATACCCCGGATCGACCACGCCCGCCAAACCGGGCGAGACCATTGTCGCCTATGCGAACGGCATGGGGCCCACGTCGGTACCGGTGGTCGCGGGATCTCTAAATCAGTCGGGTGTTCTGAACCCATTGCCGGCGATTCAAGTGGGAGGGATCACGGCGAACGTGAGATTCGCGGGATTGACCTCGCCGGGACTCTATCAGATCAACCTCGATATTCCGCCCGGTCTCGCGGCGGGAGATTATCCCCTCTTGGCCACGCTGAGCGGTACGCCCACACAGTCCGGCACTTTGATCACAATCCAGCCCTGAACGCTGCCCTTGGAGAAGCCCGCCTCGAATGGCAGCCGCAAGACAAGCCAGCCGTCAGAGGGGATCGCGCACTGCGACGTCCGCTCATAGTGGTTCATCAGAACGGAACTGGCCTCGGCCACGCGCGGACGGCTGTGCCCCACCAGCGGCACATTGTTATAGCAATCGAGATAGGCGTCGCCCGGTTTCGTCGTCGAGATACTGACGCCAGCCCTGAACGATCTTCAGCGGCTCGTCATAGCTGACGCTGAGATTGCCGCCGAGCAGCGCGGCGAGCCGCATGCTGATCAATCCCCTGCATCCCGTCTTTCCACTTCAGGCTCATCTTGCGTGAGACAAGAGTCCCTTTCGGTGACATGCGGCCTTCTGCCAAAATAGGCATGGCAGGTTCTCCACCCCTGCTCGCTATCGGAGGCTCGCAAGATGCAGCTGCGCGTCCTTGCATTTGTGCTCGCCGGGGGCAAAGGAACCCGGCTTTATCCGCTCACCAAGGAACGGGCGAAACCGGCCGTTCCGTTCGGCGGACGTTATCGCATTGTCGATTTCGTGCTCAGCAATCTCGTCAACTCGGGAATCTATTCTATTTATGTCCTAGTTCAATTCAAGAGCCAGTCTTTGCTCGAACATCTTCGTGAAGGATGGGAGGCTACCAGCCTGCTCCGGAATCACTTCATCACTCCGGTGCCGGCGCAAATGCGCTCGGCCGGCGAGGATTGGTATCGCGGCACCGCGGACGCTATCTATCAGAACATGAATCTGATCGAGCAGGCCGAGCCGCACGTGGTCGCCATTTTCGGCGCGGATCACATCTACCGCATGAACATTCGCGAAATGGTGGAGTTTCACGTCGGGCGAGGAGCGCAGGCGACGGTCTCGGCGATTCCTGTGGAGAAGGAGCAAGCCGCCGAATTCGGCGTGATCGAAACCAAGGAAGACGGCTTGATTACCGGCTTTCACGAAAAGAAGCCAGACGCGCCCACCATGCCGGGCGATCCAAATCGCGTGTACGCTTCCATGGGAAACTATCTGTTCTCCACCAAACTGCTGCTCGACGAACTGCGCGCCGACGGAGAGAACGAACGCAGCTCTCACGATTTCGGGCGCGACATTCTGCCGGGGCTTATCGGGCGCGCCGACATGTATGCTTACGACTTTCAAACCAATCGGATTCCCGGCGATCCGGCGGGCGCCCCGATCTACTGGAGGGACGTGGGAACCATCGACGCGTTCTTCGATGCGAACATGGACCTGCGCTCCGTTTCACCGGAATTGAATCTTTACAATCGGCAATGGCCGCTGCGCACCGCCGGCTACTTCGACGCGCCCGCGAAGTTCATTTTCGACGCCGACGGACGCCGTGGACAGGCGCTCGATTCCATCGTTTCCGGCGGCACCATCCTGTCCGGCGGCTTGGTGCGATCCTCCGTGATCGGACGCGCCGTCAAAATCCACTCGCACGCTTATATCGAAGACTCCATTATCTTCGACAATTGCGACATCGGACGCCGTGCGCGGGTACGCCGCGCCATCCTCGATAAGAACGTTCGCATCCCCGCGGACGCCACCGTGGGCTACGATCTCGATCGCGACCGGCAGCTTTACCATGTCACCGATAGCGGCATCGTTTTGGTGGAGGGCCACCGGTCGCCGGTTGACATCGCCAGCATGGACCTTTAAGTTCGCTCGGCCCGGTGGGTTAAATCACGCAGATTGAGCCGCGCCATACCGGCCAAAACCATTCCAATCATAGGCTTCCAAGATCGATTTTTCTTGGCTAGATGAATGCCCAGTCCAGGCTGGGAGGGCGATATGAGCAGGATTGGAAGGATTACATGCTTGGCGTCCGCATGCGCGCTTTTCGCTTGTGCACAAGGCCAAACTCCAGCGGGTGCGCCCGCGAAGATCATCGTAACGATTGGCCACCACTACGGCCAGTCGCCGCCGGTACTTACCCGAGAGGACCTGATTGTCACCGAACAATACCAGCCGCTGCGGATCACGAATGTAGTTCCATTATGCTGTACCAGCGCCGCGCTCGAAATTTACTTTTTGGTGGACAACTGCTCGAACTGCGAACCGGGATCGAAGTTCGAGGAGTTGCGGCGCTTCATCAATGCCCAGCCACCGACGACCTTGATCGGCGTCGCGTATATCAGAAACGGTCGGCTGGAGTTGGCTGAGAAACCGACGCAGGATCGGGCACGCGCCATCCAGGCTCTCAACGCGCCGGAGGGCAGCAAACCCGCGAGTCCATTTAGCGCATTGACCGACCTGATCAACGGGTGGCCGGCGGATTCGGCGCGTCACGTCGTGCTGATGGTCTCGAACGGAATCGATCCGGCCCCGCGCGACGAGTTCAAAGATCCGGCCGCCGACGCCGCGATCGAGGCCGCTCAGCGCGCCGGTGTCGCCGTTTACGCGATCTATCATCCCAGCGCCGATTATCTCGGGGCCGATTCTTCGAAGATTTATTCGGGGCAGATTCAGCTCGCGCACCTGGCGGTGGAAACCGGCGGCGAGGCCTATTTCCTGGGCTTTGGACCGCTACCGTCGCTCGCGCCGTTCTTATCGGACATAGCGGATCACCTGGCGAATCAGTACTTGGTGGAGTTCCTGGCGAGCCCCGGAGAGGCGGGGGCGCTCGAGGAGGTCACGGTTCGGAGCAAGGCCCCGGACGTCGAACTGGTGGTGCCGGCGAGAGTCTGGGTTCCGGGACTAACTACGCTGCACCCTCGCTGAAAGCTTGGTCGGGCCGGATCCTGGACGCCAGCACAGCCCCAACCAGCAGCAAAAGGATCGAGCAGAGGAACGGGAAAACCCAACTGCCGGTGCGGTCCACCAGATAGCCAAAACTGGACGGCGACACCAAGCCCGCCAGGCCAAAGCCGAAATTCATCATGCCGCTGGCCGAGCCGGCGTAGCGCGGGGCGATGTCCATGGGCATGGCCCAGATCGGCGCAACGATCAGCTCGGCGAAGAAGAACGCCAGCGACAGGCACACCGCCGCGACTTTCAGATCGTGAAACAGAACCACCGGCCACAGGAAGATGAACGCGCCCAAGAATCCCGCCACGATCACGGACCGGCGGGCCAATACCAAGTTGCCGGTCTTGCGAAGCAAACGATCGGTCGCCACTCCCCCCGCTGTATCGCCGATGACGCCCGCAAACAACACGCCCGCGGAGAACATCGCGGAGGACTGGAGGTTGAGATGATAATTTTCAAAGAAGAACGCCGGAATCCAGCTCAGAAACAGCCAAAGCGTCCAACCGTAGCAGAAGTCAACCATCGTCACCGGCAAAATGCGCCGCGCTAGCCGCAACCACGGGATCGCCGTCCGGCCATGCCTGGCGGGTGCGGGCAGATCTTGAAGGTCCGCTTCGGTGATCGCAGGATGTTGACGCGGATCGTTCCGAAAATACCAGACCCAAACCAACAGCCAGACCAGGCTCGCCAATCCGAGGATCACGAAAGAGCGGCGCCAGGAAGCAACCAGAAGCAGCGCCGCCATCAACGGCGGTGTCGCCGCGTTTCCGATTCGGGCAAACGAATGCGTGACCCCTTGCGCAAAGCCCCAGTCCCGGACCGGAATCCACGTGGACATCGCCCGCGTGGCAGTGGGGAAGGCGGCGCCTTCGGCGAAGCCCAGAGCCAAACGCAACATGAACAACGATACGAACCCGCTGGCCGCGCCCGTGAGCATCGTGGAGGCGCATACCATCGCGCAGCATATCGACAGTGTCAGGCGCGGTCCGAATTTATCGCCAATCCAGCCGCCGACCAGCTGAAACAAGGCATAGGGAATCGCGAAGGCCGAGAACGCCAGTCCAAGCTG
>JBEKHQ010000026.1:0-10772 GCA_050012195.1 Bryobacteraceae bacterium
CTCCTAAAGGAACGCATCACCGTGGCATTCGTTCCCACCATCGTCGCGGAGCCGATGCTGGCCCATTCCTGGCCGGCCGGGACGGCGCTGCGTTACTTGCTGACGGGCGGCGAAGCGCTACATCGCTATCCCTCTCCGGGGTTGCCCTTCACGGTAGTGAACAACTATGGCCCCACCGAGTGCGCCGTCGTCGCCACCTCGGGCGTGGTGACTTCCGGCGGACCGGCGGAGCTGCCGCCATCTATCGGTAAGCCGATCGCTCGTACGCAAATCCGCATTCTGGACGCCGACGGCCGCGCCGTCGCGCCGGGCCAAGTGGGCGAAATCTACATTGCCGGAACCAGCGTCGGGCGCGGGTATCGCAACAACCCCGCCGCCACCTCGGAGCGCTTTCTGCCCGATTCGTCGAATCCCGTGCCCGGCTCGCGGATGTATCGAACCGGCGACCTCGGTTGCTATCTCCCGGATGGACAAATCGCGTTCCGCGGCCGCGTGGACAGTCAGGAGCAGATCCGCGGTTATCGAGTGGAACCGGACGAAATCGTTTGCGCGCTCAACCGTCATCCTGACGTCGCCGGTAGCGCGGTGGTGGCGCGCGGCGGCCAAACCTACGCCAAGCGGCTGGTGGCTTATGTCGTGCCGCGCGAGGCCGCGACGCCGTCGGCATCCAGCCTGCGCGAGTTCCTCTCGGCTACTCTGCCTCACTATATGATTCCCTCCACGTTCCTTCGAGTTTTGACGCTGCCCTCCAACTCCAACGGAAAACTCGACCGCGACGCTCTCCCCGAGCCGGACGCCGAGAATCGCATGGAGGACACCGGTTACCGCGCCCCCAGCACGCCCACCGAGGAGCGTCTGGTCGAAATTTTCACCGCCTTGCTGGGAGTGGATCGCGTCGGAGCCGACGACAACTTCTTCCTGCTCGGCTTTCACTCCTTGTTGGCCACTCAAGTGGCCGTCCGCGTATACGAGCGCTTCGGCATCCAATTGAGCCTGCGACATCTGTTCGAGGCCAAAACCGTGGCGCGCCTGGCCGCCGACCTCGATCGCCAGCTGGTGGAGAAACTCAACTCGATGAGCGACGAAGAGGTGGATCGCTACCTGGCCGGCTAGTTCGAGAAGGAATCCATGCACGCCGAACTCAGTTTGTGTCAGCTCACCGAACCGGAGGTTATGGCCTCCCCGTATCGATTATTTCGCGAGTTGCGGGAAGCCGATCCGGTGCATTGGGATGCTTTCCTGCATGCCTGGGTAGTAACGCGCTATCCGGACATCGTCACTGTCCTCAGCCGTTTCTCGGCCGACCGTACACCCGCGCCGGAGAAGTTGGATGAGATGGGGCTCGGAGCGCTGAACCCGATCATTCAGGTTATGGCCCGGCAGATGTTGTTCCGGGATCCGCCCTATCACACACGCCTCAGAAACCTTTGCGCCGGGGCGTTCACTCCGGCCCGCGTCGCGGTCCTGCGCGGGCATATTCAGGACATAGCGGACAGCCTGATCGACCGTTTCATCGCCAAGGGGAGCGCGGACATCGTGGAGGATCTGGCCGCGCCGATGCCCGCCATCGTTACCGCCGAGATGCTGGGCGTTCCGGTGAGCGATCACGAAAAGCTCAAACAATGGTCCATCGATTTCGCTTCGATCCTGGGAAATTTTCAACACCCATCGGATCGCGTTTCGCGCGTGGCGGCCAGCGTCCGCGACATGACCGAATATTTCCGCGCCGCGATTCGCGAACAGGAGATCAATCCCCACGACGGGTTGGTGCGCTCGCTGGTGGAGGCCGAGGTGGACGGCGGCCGGCTGACGGAAGAGGAAATCATCGCCAACAGCATCCTCACGATGATCGGCGGACAGGAAACAGCCACGAATTTGATCGGCAGCGGATTGCTGACCCTGCTCCAGCACCCCGAACAGATGCGGATGCTTCAAGACGACCCGTCCCTGATTCCGTCGGCGGTTGAAGAGTTGCTGCGATTTGAAAGCCCCATTCAACATACGGCGCGCGTCGCGCCCGAAGACTTCATGCTGGGCGGCAAAATGATTCGCCGCGGTCAAACCGTGGTGGCGGTTCTGGCCGCGGGGAATCGCGATCCGGAACGCTTTCCCAATCCGGACGTGCTCGATTTGAAGCGCGGGGATAAGGGACATCTGGCGTTCGGCTGGGCCGCGCATTTCTGCTTTGGGGCTCCGCTGGCGCGCATGGAAGGACAGATCGCGTTCGGGACGCTTTTGCGGCGCTTGAAGAATTTGACGTTGGCTTCCGAGGATTTCGTTTGGCGCGAGAACTTCGGTTTGCGGGGACTCAGCGGCTTGTCGGTTCGCTTCGACGCCCGGGAGGAAGAACTCGCGGCTTCCCGCCTCGAGTTGGTTCACGAGTGACCGATGGCGAGTCCCGGCACAATCTCGGAAGCGCGCCAGCTTTTGCTCGAAAAACTTCGGCGCGGCGAGTTGCAAGTTTCGAACGCACCGCTGGAGCCTTTGACTCCCTTGCCGCCCGGCCCTCAAGCCGCGCTTTCCCCGGGACAGGAACAGATTCGGTTCCACGACCGGTTGGCGGCCGGCGTCCCCATCTATAACGAATCGGTAACCATTCATAGACGAGGACCCCTGGATCCGGTCGTCCTCGAGCGCTGCTTTAACGAGATTGTGCGTCGTCATGAAATCTGGCGGTCCGCATTCCCCCTGAGCGACGGTAAACCGATTCAGCGAATCGATTCGAACGTTCAGGTGCGCTTGCCGGTCATCGACCTCAGCCATCTTCCCGACGAAGAGCGTGAAGCGGAGGCCGTTCGAATCGCCACCGAGGATGTTCGCCGCCCGTTTGATCTGGACGCGGCCCCGCTGTTTCGCGCGCGCCTGGTGCGGTTGGCCGAGGATTATCATCGGGTTTATCTTACGGTGCATCATCTGGTGTTCGATGGCGTGTCCATCTATCGAGTGATGATCCGGGAACTGGCCGCGCTGTACGACGCATATTCGGCGGGCCTGCCCTCGCCGCTTCCTGAACTGACCGTGCAATACCGCGATTATGCCGCGTGGAAATGTCATCGGCTGGCAAGTGGAAGCTACGCTACCCAATTGGAATATTGGCGCGAGACGCTTTCCGAGCACCCTCCGGCGTTGGAACTCCCCACCGACCGGCCGCGCCCCGTTCAAGCTAACTGGCGGAGCGGGATGGAGACGCTCAGAATATCCGCCGAACTGATCGACGCGCTCAAGGAGCTGGCGAGAACCGAGGGCGTGACGCTTTACATGCTGCTCCTCGCGGCGTTCCAGGTTCTGCTCCATCGCTATTCCGGACAGGACGATATCGTCGTCGGCGGTGCCACCAATACGCGTACCCGGCCCGAGTTTGAGCCGTTAATCGGATATTTTCTGAACGCGGTAGTCTTACGAAGCCGCCTGGATGCCGACTTTTCATTCCGGCAGTTCCTGGAGCGCGTCAAAGGCGTCGTGCTCGGCGCGCTGGCTCACGGCGATATTCCGTTCGACGCGATCGTGCGCGAACTGGCCCCCAAGCGCGACGTCAACCGTCACCCTCTGTTCCAAGTTCTATTCTCCATGCGGCCGCCGTTCGCCGATTTTCCGGAGGGCTGGGACCTCACCGACATGGAAGCGCACAGCGCCGCTTCGGGCTTTGACCTCTTCGTCGAGTTTTCCGAGCACCCGCAAGGCCTGGATGGGCGGTTTGTCTATAGCGCCGAGCTCTTCGACAGCTCCACCATCCAGCGCCTTCTGACGAACTTCCAAGCGTTGTTGCGGCAACTGGCTGCCAACCCCGATCAGGCAGTCTCGCGAATCGATCTGCTCGCCGAATCCGAAAGGCGAACTTTGCTCGTGGACTGGAACGATACCAGCAAGATTTTCCGCAGCCTTACTATTCACGATTTGTTCGAGGCCCAGGCGGACCAGCGTCCCACTCAGCCCGCGCTTGTTTTTCGCGGCGAGCAGTTGACATATGCCCAACTGAACGCCCGCTCCAACAAGCTGGCCCGCCATCTTCGTCAAAAGGGAGCCGCGAACGGATCGCTGGTCGGCATCTACATGGAGCGGTCGTTCGAAATGCTGGTGGCGTTGCTGGCTGTTTTGAAATCCGGCGCCGCTTACGTCCCCTATGACCCGGATCTGCCGCCGGCGCGTCTCAACATGATGCTCGAGGATTCGCGCCCGGTGTGCGTGCTCACGCAGAAAAAGCTGAGCGGATGTTTGGCAGGCTACGCCGGGGAAAAGTTAGCGCTCGATTCCGGCTGCGAAGGCCTCGACGGGCAACCGGATACCAATCTCCGAATCCCGATCGAGCCGCGCGACGCCATCTATGCCATCTACACATCCGGCTCGACCGGCGTCCCGAAAGCAGCGATCAATACACACCAGGCGGTATCCAATCGCATTCTCTGGATGCAGGATCAGTACCCGCTCCAGAGCGGCGATCGTGTCCTTCAGAAAACTCCGTACACCTTCGACGTGTCCGTCTGGGAGTTTTTCTGGCCCATCGTTGCGGGCGCGACCCTGGTCATTGCCGAGCCGGGCGGTCATAGGGATCCGGCTTATCTCGCTGAACTGATCGCCCTCCAGCGGATTACGACCATTCATTTCGTTCCCTCGATGCTGCGGGAGTTTTTGGATGCCCGCGGGCTCGGCCGTTGCGGTTCGCTAGCGCGGGTTTTCTCGAGCGGAGAAGCATTGCCCCCCGACCTGCCGCGGAAGTTTTATCAGCGGTTGGGCGCGGAGTTGCACAATCTGTATGGACCCACGGAAGCGGCCGTCGACGTTACCTATTGGGACTGCGCGAACCAATCGCCTTCGGCCACCGTGCCGATCGGGCGTCCGATTTCGAACGTAAAGATGTACATTCTGGACCGCCATCTCGAGCCAGTCCCTATCGGCGTCGCGGGCGAGTTGCACATCGGCGGCGTCGCCATCGCTCGCGGGTATCTGAACCGGCCCGAACTCACCGAAGCGCGCTTCATTCAGGATCCCTTTGATGGACGTCCGGACGCGCGGCTCTACAAGACGGGCGATCGGGCGCGTTTTCTCGCGGACGGCAATATCGAATACCTGGGCCGGCTCGACAATCAGGTGAAGCTGCGCGGCTTTCGGGTCGAACTGGGCGAAGTGGAGAGCGCGATTCTAGAGTCCGACCGCGTCCAGTCGGCCGTGGTCACCCTCAGGGAAGACGGCCCCATCGGTAAGTGCCTGGTCGCTTATGTCGTCCCCGCGACGTCGGGATTGGACTCGCAGGCAATTCGGACCTTCCTGAAGGAACGCTTGCTCGAGTACATGATTCCCTCGCATTTCGTGTTCCTGGATTCATTGCCGCTGTTGCCCAACGGCAAGGTGAATCGGGGCGGGCTGCCCGTTCCCGAGCAGTGGACCACCGCGCCGGAGGAGAAATACGCCGCGCCCCGCGATCCCATCGAGCGCCAACTGGTGGACATCTGGGAAACGGTCCTGGCCACGCGCCCCATCGGAGTGAATCACAACTTCTTCGAATTGGGTGGCCATTCGATGCTGCTGGCGAGATTGTTGTTTCAGGTGGAGCGTACGTTCAACAAGAGTTTGTCGATGGCCACGGTATTTCAGAAACCGACCATCGCCCAATTGGCCGACCTTCTTCGCGGCGAGAAACCCGTGCCTCAACTTTGCCGGGTGATCCCGATTCAGCCGGAAGGATCCCGGCCGCCCTTTATTTGCCTGGGAGCCGGCCCGTATTTTCTTCCATTGGCGCACCAACTGGGAAGCGATCAGCCCCTGCTGGGCGTCGATCTGACTCAACTGCAAACCGACCAACTTCCAGCGCCGGTTCGGTTGCGGGATATCGCCGAGTATGTCGTGAAAGCAATCCGTGAGTTCCAACCCTGTGGTCCGTATTACCTGGGTGGCTGGTGCCTTTTCGGCGTTCTAATGTATGAAGCCGCTCAGCAGCTAATTGCCAGTGGCGACGAGGTGGCATTGCTGGTCTTGATCGATAGCCCGAACCCGACCCATAAAGCCACGCTGCCTTTCTTCGCGCGAATGCGCGCCGGGCTTCAGAAGTGGGCTTATCATGCGACCTTGCTTGGAAGATCGAAAGCGGCGGAAGTACCAGCTTATGTATTGCAGCGGATCAAGATCTTTCGCACGAGAGCCTCGAGACTCTGGCACCGGCTGGAATACATTCGCTCGATTCAGAGCGCCGATGGGCCCTTGGAGATGGAACTCGATCCGGTTTTCATCATCGCCTGCACCGATTATAAGCCGCAACCTTATTCTGGGCGGGTAGTGCTGTTCCAGGCCGTTGAAAGACCCGCCGGACGGCATTGGGATCTGCGACACGCCTGGAAGGAATTGATACGGGAGCCTTTTAAGAGTCACGATATCGTCGGCGGTCACGATGGAATGTTCAAGGAACCCTATGTGCGCGTCCTGGGAAAGAGGCTGAAGAACAGCCTCGAGCAGGCCCAGCAACCGTCCTACGAGCACCCGCAGGCTGCTCGTTTGGACGGTAACGGAACGGCTGCCGACCCGGGTCACGCGATGCGCGAACCCGCGAGGACGTTGGAACTGGAATCCCGCTAGGCGAACAACATAACGGCGCGGGCTTACCTCTGCACGGGATAATCTCCCGGCCCCGAGCCGTTCCCGGGAGGCGGGCGGAGGCGCTGCAACTGCTGCCATTGCTGCTCGGTAAGCAGGGATCTGAGCTTGAGGCTCAAGCGAGAAAGCGTGCGCGTCAAATCGCTGCGAGCCGCGATCAACTGCTCGATGGCGCGGTTCGCCTTCGCGGTATCCACCGGGTCATGATCGAACTGAGCTTGTAAATCGATCTCGGCTTTATTCACCTCGGCGCGAATGTCGATCAGATGCGGGCGATACTGCTTGACGGTGGCCTGAATCTCGCGCTCTTGCTCGCCGGTGAGCCTCAGATCCCGGCGAATCTCCGGCCTGCTCCACCAGGAGTAAAAGCTCTTGGGCATCTGCGCGGCGAGACACCCGGCGAGTAACAGCGATAAGACGATGGGGCGAAGCATCGTTCTTATTGTTGAAACAGGCCGTGAATCGGCTGGATGGCAGCGGGTTCGGCGCGCTGATCCATGGCGGCCAGATCGGAAAACAACTGTTCGTCCGAAATGGACTGCCCAGGATGGCGCCAGCGTTGAATCGTGAAGCCTAACAGCATCACCAGCAGCATCGCCGCCGAAAGGACCCAGCGCATTGCGACGCGACTATGCGGCCGTTCTTCCAATCGGCGATAAATTGCCCGGCGCTGCGCGGCGAGAAATTCGTGAGAGACCTGTGGCTGCGCGGTAATCCCTTGGCGTGCCCGCACCAGCCGCTCCATCTCCTGGCGGCAATCCGGACACTCGTTGAGATGCGGGTCCTGTTCCTTCAGCCCGTAAAGCCAATGTTCGAAATCGATTTCAGTCCAGTGATTCATTTTCTTCCCTCGCGAAAGTACAAGTCGTGCAGCTCCTCCCGAAGCTTTTCAGTGGCACGAAACAAATGTACTTTCACCGTCCCTACGTTTAAACCCAGAATCTCGGCGATTTCCGCCAGACTCCGGTCTTCATAATGCCTCAATGTAAATGCCGCGCGCTGTTTGAGGCTTAATTTTTTCAGCGCTCCATCCAACCGGACGCTGATCTGTTTGGCGAACAACTGATCGGAGGCATCCGGCGCGCCGGACGGCTCTAACTGCAGAATGGCCGTTTCTTCGATCGGATTGGGCCTTTTCCGCCAGAACTGCCAGCGGCGGGATCGCAACCGGTCCAGGCAAGTGTTGATTGCAATCCGGGTCACCCACTTGTGCGGATCCACTATATCGTTGAATTCAGGACGCTTGAGGGCCTGCCAAGCCTTCAGGAACGCATCTTGAGTGGCTGAATCCGCATCCTCGGAGTCGTCCAGCATGCGCCGGCAAAGCAGAAAGATCCTCTTCTGCTCGGAGGCCATCCAAAGCCCGAATTCGCGGGTGTCGGCTAACGTACCGACGCCGGCTGCCAGCCGATCGGCCATGACGCCCATCATATCTTCTGGACGAAGCCCGCCTGAATCGGTTGACACCGCTCCTTAAAACTTCCCTACAGTAGCACTAGGGTGAGCGCGACTAGCTCCAGTCGCCGTGCAAGGCGGAGGCGAGTTGCGAAGCGGAGGCGGATGCGGAAGCCTCGGCGAGCAAGCGGGAAACGGAGGTGTCGTTCTCCTCGGGAAGGTTCCTGGTGCTGAAGATGGAGCGCCCCTTGGCGATGTGCTGGACGTCGCCGCCGTCGGCTTCCACCAGCATTTCGTGCTCAACCCAGTTCGAAAGCGGAATGTTGCGGAAATACAGCCGCTCTTGCAGAACCATCGACTTCTGGCGCGCGGACAGCGACTTATTCTCGCGGAAATAGTGGCGTTCTTCGACTCGAAAGTCCTGCATGAACTCGTCCAGAGCCTTGCGCCTCGCTTCGTGCTCGGTGGCTTTGACGCGCTCTTCCATGGTCACTTTCTGGGTGCGTACCTCGGCCCGCGTTTCCGCCAGAACCTCGCGTTCCTTGGCGATCGCCACTTCCATGCGTGCCTGCATGATGTAGAACGATAACAGCGCCGACCCGGCCGCGATGAATACCGGCAGGAGAATCCACAACATAGCGTCCATCTGCATACGCACGTAGTATCGGCGGTAGGTTGACAGAACCTTAGGTACTAGGGTAATCCGAACTGTTATTTGTCTTATAGTATTTCGCTTTGCGACCCGTCGATTTTGCTGCCGGAGACTAAAGCCAAGAAGAGGGGCAATCGCAGCGTAACAAGGGCCTTTAGGATGGCTCTGATTCGGAAAAGAAGCCCGCTCATGAACCCGTAGTGCTTGCCGAAGTAAACGGCGGCGCCGTGGACGCGGTCGGCGTCGAGAATCGTCTCGGACGAGGTGGAATAAGGCGAGTTGGGAGTGTACAGAGCCGTGACCTGGGGCATCGCCAAGGTCTTTCGAGAGGCCCGGCGGATCTGGTAGCAAAGTTCGGCATCGGACCAGAATTCGCCATAGCGCTCATCCAGGTAGTTGATCCCCTTAACGAAGTATTTTCGGGCGAGCAAAGCCTGGAAGGTGGCATATTCGACCGAAAAAGCCTGGACGGTTTTATCGATCACCACCGGGATGAGTTCGATACCGGTGTCGGGCGTCGGCAGACGAAAGAATTCGGCCGCCTGCCGCGCTTCGGTATCGACCAGCAGCGGCGCGACCGCGACGGCTTCGGAATCCGATTCAAGCCGGGCGACCAGGGCGGGAATCGTAGTGGGCAGCACCTCCACTTGCGGGGTGAGAAAGAAAAGATACTCACCGGCCGCGGTGCGTGTGCCGATGTTGAAGGCCTTGGTGCGTCCGAAGTAACGCGGCAGCCTAAGAATGGTGACACCGGCAAACTCGCTGTCCACCTGGGGGCTTTCGTCATGCGAGCCGCAATCGACCACCAGAATCTCGATGCTGGCGCGGTCGTTCGATCCCTCGATGGCGGCGAGGCAGCGCCGCAAAGCCGGGGCTGAGTCGTAGGAAAAAATCAGGGCGGTCACCTTGGGAGCGGGCGGCTGTTCTTCGATAAGCGGGAGCGCCTCGGTCTCGGCCTCGATGATCGGCGCGGTCTTTCTGGCTTCGACTTTTCGTTTGGTTGCGATCGGCATGGATTAGCGCGCCGCGGCCGTGATCAGGCAGTCGCCCGACAGCAGAGCGACTCTGGTGGGAGGCGTGTTCAACGGGATGGAGAACGGCGTGGGATCGCTTCCGGTGGGGAGCCAATACACCGTCTTCTTCGTGGCGACTTGAACTTCCACCGGGACAAAGGCTGTGAAATCGTCGGCGACGTTGCTCTGCTCCAGAGTCCCGGTGAGTTTCGATCCGTGCCAGGAATAAGCGAGCTTCACGTCGGGAATGCCGACTCCATAGACCCAATTGTCAAAGAAGCTCTCGAGCGTCCGGTCGGCCGACTTGGGCGGCATGTAGGCCGCGGCCAGGTCGCGGAACTGCTCCGTGCTGATGGAGCTGAAGCGATAGCGATTCGAGACCTCGCGTAGCAGACTGAGGAATTTCTCGTCGCCCAAGCGGCGGCGAAGCATGTGCATGATCCAGGTTCCCTTGTGGTAGGTCACGATTCGCCAGGCATCGGGCGAGAGCGAAGATTGCAGCCGGAAACCCCACGTAATGGGGCCGGAGGATTCGACGCTGTGGCCGTTTTCGGATTTGGCAAGCAGTTGATTACGGTAGTCGTCCAGGACGGCATCCACCGCCTTGACGCCCTTGTTCTTCTCGAGCAGCAGTAGCGCCGAATAGTTAGCCAGCGCCTCCATCAGCCACTCGTCGCGGTAGCTGGCGGGGACCACCAAATTTCCCCACCATTGATGCGCCACTTCGTGGATTTCCAGAAGCTCGGAATAGAAGGTCTGCTCGAAGCGCTCGCGGAACCGTTGAGGGCGTTGTTCGGGATCGAGATAAGACAGCGTGGAAAGGTAGATCAGCCCTGGAAATCCCTGGCCGAATCCGCCGGGGATCGGCGTGACCGCCAGATTACGGATGGGAGGCGGGCCGAACTGGGCCGTCATGAAATCGAGCGTGTCGACGACGTCTTTCAACAGGAGCGACAGCCTTCCCGAGGGATCCACCGGTGTCAACGGCAGGTTTTGAGACAGGGAGGGGTTCGCCGCCTGGCGCGCTTCCCACCAAGGTTTCCTCGGCGGAGAGTCGGAGGGCTGCGTCTTTGGCTGCAAGGCCGATTCCACTTGGCGATTGGCGTAGACGTCGATCTTAAATCCGTCCT
>JBEKHQ010000027.1:0-10720 GCA_050012195.1 Bryobacteraceae bacterium
CGGCACACCCAGGCCCGGTCACGACGACTGTCTTGGCGGTGGCGGGAGCGATGTCGGCTACTGCGATTTATACGGGCACCGTGACGCCCAATAGCGCTCCGACGTTGACGCCGAACGGCACTGTGAACAACCTCTACATTCAACCGGGGGCGCCGCTCGCGCCCGGAACGGTTACCGCGATTTATGGTTCGGGCATGGCAGGCGGCAGTCCCGCTGGACAACCGTCGCAGATACCGCTGCCCATCACGTTCCTGGGAACCAGCGTGGCAATAGGGGGCTTGAGCGCGCCGTTTTATTACGTCAGTGACGGACAACTGGATGTTCAATTGCCGGCCGAACTCAATCCCAATCAGTCTTACCAGCTGGTGGTGAGCTCGAACGGAGCGATCACTGTGCCGCAGACCATCACTATAGGCAGCGAAACACCGGGAGTGGCGGCGCTTTCCGACGGCCAGTTGATTGCGCAGCATCTGGATTACACGCTGGTGGATTCCGGGCATCCCGCCAAGGCCGGAGAGACCTTAATCATGTATCTGGATGGAATGGGCGCCACCAACCCTCCGGTAGCAACCAACACGGTTGCGCCGTCCTTGCCTCTGGCTGAAGTGATCAATGCCCCGACGGTCACCGTGGATGGAAATCAGGCGACGATTGTGTTTGCCGGACTGACGCCCGGAGGGATCGGCTTGTATCAGATCGACTTTACCGTTCCGGCGAACGCCCGGTCCGGTAACTTGGCGGTAGCGGTGACACAGAACGGTACGGCGGCAAATGCGACGACGATGCCGGTCGCTTCGCAGTAGCCGCCGGCGTTTGGATAAGACTTCGCCCGGTCTGGCCGAAGTGTATTGCAGAGGGACTTGTGTCGTATCGATTTCTTGCTGCAATGATTCTGGGCGCCGTCGGGGCCGGTGCGGCTGCGCATGCGCTGGTGACCGAGCCCGATCAAGGGCTCTCGCCGATCTACGATCTGATCAGCCAGGCTAAGCGGACGATAGACGTGACCATGTACGAGCTGGCGGATCCGATCGCCGAGCAGCTCCTCGGCGAAGCGGCGGAAAACGGAGTTAGCGTACGGGTGATTCTCGATCAGAACCTGGAGCGAAGCAACAACCAGTCGGCGTACAACTATCTCGAGCAACGCGGCGTCAAAGTGGTGTGGGCGTCGAGGAAATACGCGGCCACGCATCAGAAGAGCATCGTTGTGGATGGCGCGATCGCGGCGATCATGACGCTCAACCTCACTTCGCGATATTACTCCACCACGCGCGATTTCGCGATTCTCGACACCGATCCGAACGACGTTGCCGCCATCGAGCAGGTGTTCGATGCCGATTTTAGCGGCGCCGCAATAGGCACTCCCGCGGCGGATGGTCTGGTTTGGAGTCCGAAGCAATCGAACACGGCATTGGTCAATCTGATTCGCTCGGCCAGGAGCAGCCTGCTGATCGAAAACGAGGAGATGAGCGATTCGGCAGTCGTCGGCGCGATCGAGAGCGCGGCCCGTTCCGGCGTCCAGGTTCAGGTGGTGATGACTTACGATAGCTCTTACGCCGGTAATTTCAGCAAGCTCGCCGCGGCGGGCGCGCAGATCAGCACGTATTCTTCCGATGCCACACCCTACATCCACGCCAAGGTGATCCTGGCCGATTACGGCGCGCCTACGGCGAGCGGCTTCGTCGGTTCGGAGAACTTCTCGGACGCGTCGCTGGAGAAAAATCGCGAACTCGGGTTGGTGGTCACCGACGCGGTGATCCTAACTTCCATCCACGGCACTTTGACCGAGGACTTCCGCGGCGGAACGCTTCGGCAGTAGACTCAAATAGAACCGATGTCGCATGACTATGTGATAACCCATCCGGAAGCCCGGTTCGTCCTGGTCCACTATCATTTGTTCAAGAACGGCGGCACGACGCTCGAATCCATTCTGGAACGGGAGTTTCGCGACCGGTTTGCCACGCTGCACGGCCTCGATCGCGATTCCACCCTGGATGGACGACATCTGGCGGCGTTTTTAAGGCAGCATCCCGAGATCGCGGCCGTGTCGAGCCATCATCTCCGCTATCCGCTTCCCGTCACCAGGCACGCGGTCCTCTTCGACTGCTGGTTCTTGCGGCATCCTTTGGCGCGGATCCATTCGTCCTACACCCACTTCCGGCGCATGAATTCGGACGACGTTCTCTCGCGGATGGCGAACGAGCGCGATTCGCGGTCGTTCGTGAAATGGTTAGTGGACCAATCACCGAATATGGTGAGCGAAGTCCAAGTGCAGCAACTGGCCAACGGGGGAGTGTTCCGGCGGCCGGCGGACCGCGACGATCTGGGACGAGCGATCCAAACGATGCAGCGGATGTCGATGCCGGGCCTGATCGAAATGTTCGACGAAAGCCTGGTGGTTGCGGAATATTTTTTGCGGCCGGCTTTTCCGGGACTGAGTTTGGAGTATGTCGCGCGGAATGTGAGCGATCCGGCGGCGCAAGAACTCTCGACGCAGGACGACCGGCTCCGGAATATCTGGGGCCCCGACTTGTTCCAGGAACTGGTTCGGCTGAATCAGCTCGACTTGGAACTGCATGAGGCCGGCGCGCGGGAGATCGCCCGGAGGTTCGCGCTGATCCCGGAGTCGGAGCGGCGCTTGACGGAATTCAAGGCTCGGTGCTCCAGCCTGCGCGAAACGTTGGCCTGACATCCGGCGCCGCATCGCCGCATCAACGGAAACAGTCTTGGAAGCGTCATAATCTTAAGAGCGTGCCCGCCTACGACGACGAGCTTTCCCAAATTGTCGCGGACCTGAACCGGGCTGTGCCTGGAGCGCGCGCGCCGCGTCCGGAAACGGGCGGCACGACGGCGTCGCTCGATCAACTGCTGGTTCACGCGGCGCGGCGGGGAGCTTCCGATGTGCTGATCATCGCGCAGGCTCCGGTAACGTTGCGCGTAAACGGCGCGTTGACGGCGGCCGCCGGACCTATTCTGACGGCGGAAGATACGCGCAGCCTGCTGCTGCCGCTGCTCGGGACCGCGCAATACCAGGAACTGCAAGACAACAAATCCGTCGATTTATGTTTCGCCCGGCCGGGCATCGGACGCTTCCGCGCCAACCTGCACCACCAGCGAGGCACGTTGGCGGGGAGTCTTCGGCTGCTTCCGGAGCGGATCCCGTCGCTCGAGTCGTTGCATCTGCCGCCCACGCTGAAACGGCTCGCGGAAGCGAGGCAGGGATTGATCCTGGTTACCGGCCCGACCGGCTGCGGCAAGAGCTCGACCTTGGCCGCGCTGGTGGATCTGATCAACAGCCAGCGGCGCAGCCATATCGTGACCATCGAGGACCCGGTGGAATACGTCCACGTCAACCGGAACTCGATTGTCGAACAGATCGAAGTGGGCGGGGACGCGCGCGATTTCGCGGGCTCCTTGCGAAGCATCCTGCGGCAGAATCCGGACGTGATTCAAGTGGGCGAGATGCGGGACGCCGAAACCATCGGGACGGTGCTGACCGCGGCCGAGACCGGTCACCTAGTGCTGTCCACGCTGCACACCAACGACGCGTCGCAATCCGTCTCGCGCATCCTGGATTCGTTCCCGGCGGGAAACCAGCCGCAAATTCGGCAGCAGCTTTCTCTGGCGCTGCTGGCGATCGTCGCCCAGCAGTTGCTCCCGGGTGTCGGGGACAACGGCCGCTATCCGGCGGTGGAGACGATGCTGGCCACACACGCGGTGCGAAACTTGATCCGCCGCGGAGAAGACCACCAGCTCTATACCGCGATCAGCACCGGCCGCGCCGAAGGCATGATCAGCATGGAACAATCGCTGGCGGAAATGGTGCGCGCCGGACGCATCTCGCGCGACACCGCGCTCGCGCATTGCTTTCGGACGGAGGATTTGAAGCGGTACTTCGAGGAGTAAGGGCGCGCTCAGGGCCGCGGCGGGTAGTGATAGGCGAAACAGAATTGGCAGAGGCCCGGCTTGACTAAAGTTCCGCTTGAAAGCAGCAGCGATGGAACCCAGTCCCACCTGCCTGGCTGGGAGAGATGCTCCGCGCGGCGGCAATGGGCGCACATGGTGGCCGTTCCCTCGGCATCGGTATACTGTTCCACTCGCGCTCGGACGCGCTCGTCGTGCGGCTCTTCGCGGATCAGAGTGTTGACCACAAGAATGCCATCGGTCCCAGCCGGCAGAATGCGCATCTGGATCGACCTGGACAAATCGGGCGACGAGCATGCGTAGATATGCCACCACTGGCGCTGAAAGCTTCGCACGGAGTCATAAGCGGTGCGGTAGAAATTGCGAAGAGCGTGCGGCGTGAAGTCCATGATGCACCGGCCCAGCACTCTCGCTCCGATCGATTTGTGGGCGCCGTTCTCACGCGCGAAGCGATCCCATGCCGCATTGCACCGGACGAATCGCAAATCTTCATCGAGCTCGTAAATTACGGCCGGATCGTTGTCATACGCTTCCCGCCAAATGCCGCTTTCGGCCATCCAAGTCCATCATAATCGACTTCCGGTTGGATGGCCAAGAATCCGGCCGCGTACTGTGATAGGCTGGTCCGCTAGCGTCCTTTGCCGCCGCCACTACCCGCGGCAAGCCCCGGGCGCACTTTCGGGCCTTCGGAAATGTCGTGTTTACTAAGGAGGTTTCATGAAATTCGTATGGTTTAATCTCATGCCTTGGCCTTATCTGCCGGACGACTTCCGCGAGAAGAATCGCTCCGTGTGGGTGGACATCGACTCGAAGCTTTTCGATCCGGTGAAGAGCCACGAGGTGTACAACACCTACCTGGATCTACTGGAATACGCGGCCACGCTGGGTTTCGACGCGATCGGCGCCAACGAGCACCATCAGAACGGTTATGGTCTGATGCCTTCGCCCAATCTGATCGCGGCCGCGCTGGCGCGCCGCACGGAGGATATCGCGCTGCTGGTGTTGGGCGCTTCGATCGCGCTCTACAATCCGCCGGTGCGCGTCGCCGAAGAATTCGCCATGCTGGATTGCATCACGGGCGGACGGCTGGTGGCGGGCTTCCCGGTGGGCACTTCGATGGACACGAATTATTGCTACGGCCAGATTCCCGCGCTCACCCGCGAGAAATACCGCGAGGCGCACGATCTGATCATGCGGGCCTGGCACGAGCGCGAGCCGTTCGCGTTCAATGGCCGCTACACCAAGCTGCGCTACGTGAATATCTGGCCGCGCCCGATCCAGCAGCCGCATCCTCCCATCCACATTCCCGGCGGCGGATCGATCGAGACCTACGACTTTTGCATCGACAACACCTATTCGTATTCCTACTTGAGCTTCACCGGCTACCTGCGCGCGAAGGCGTTGCTGGCGGGCTATTGGGAGCGCGTCGCCGAGCGCAACGCGGATGCCTCGCCGTTCCGGGCGGGCTTCGCGCAGACCATTTGTGTGGCGGATACGGACGAAGACGCCGAACGGCTGTACTCGAAGCACGTGAGCTATTTCTACAATCGCTGTCTGCACGTCTATCCCGGTTTCGCGGACGCGCCCGGTTATCGCACCATTAAGACCATTCAGAAAGGCGTGCTCTCGCAGTACGCTCCGCTCAGCGGTTTTCAAGATCTCACGTGGAAGGACCTGGTGGAGGGCGGACATATCATCGCCGGGAGTCCGGAAACGGTACGGCAGCGCATGGAAGACCTGATCGAAGGATTGCACGTCGGGCACATTTTCTGTCTGCTGCACGTGGGCGACATGCCCGCAGACAAGTGCATGCACTCCACCAAGCTGTTCGCCGAGAGAGTGATGCCCAAACTTCGAAGCAGGTTCGCGGATTTCGGCGAAGACGGCCGCTTCTGGTGCAAGCCGCTGGCTAAGCGGGTCCGCGCGGGCAGCCTCCCGACGCAACCGGAATTGCGCGAACTCGCCGGCAAGGATGCTTAAGGAGATTCCTCGATGGAACTGAAAACGGTTGGAACCAAGCACGTTCCCGTCCAATACTTCGAGGGCGGCGAAGGCGAGCCGCTGGTATTTCTACACGGCGCCGGCGGCCTGGATCTGGAGCAGAATTTTCTGAATGGACTGGCGAAGGACTTTCATGTCTACGCGCCCTTAATACCCGGCTATGGCGAGAGCGAGGAGTGCGGGGAGCTGCGCGATATGCTCGATTTCACGCTGCATACCTGGGACGTGATCGGCGAAATCGGCATCGAAGATCCGATTCTGGTCGGCTACTCGATGGGCGGCATGATTGCGAGCGAGATGGCGGCGATTGCGCCCAACGACGTGTCGCGGCTGGCGCTGATCGCTCCGGCGGGACTTTGGCTGGACGAGCATCCGATACCCGACCTGTTCTCGGTGATGCCGTTCGAGCTCCCGAAATACTTATTCCACGACGAGGCGGCCGGAGCGAAAGCCATCGGCGCGAACATCCAACTCACCGATCCCGCGTTTCTTCAGACTTTCCTGGTGCGGAACGCGCGGCAGCTCGGCGCGGCGGGCAAGATCCTGTTTCCGATTCCTTATCGGGGATTGGCGGAACGGCTGTATCGCATCAAAGCCAAGACGCTGCTGATATGGGGCGAGAGCGACAAGCTGGTGCCGCCGGTTTACGCGCGCGCTTTTCAATCCGCCATTCCGCATGCCGAGCTGGTTTTGATTCCGGAGGCCGGCCACATGGTCGCGTTCGAAAAAACCGCGGAAGTGCTGGCGGCCATCGCGCGCGTGTTCGACGAAGAGTATGTGGCGACGACGCGCTAGCGGACGCGACTTTTCCGGCTTTCGATGAAACCCCTGGTGATCGGCATCGGCGGGAGCCCGAGAGCCGGATCGACCGGCGAGCTGGCGCTACACATGGCTTTGCAGGCGGCCGAAGAAGCGGGAGCGCGCACGCAGGCTTTTAACGGGGCTTTTCTAGCCAGCCTTCCGATTTATGCCCCCGAGAATCCCGAACGGACAGGCGAACAGCTTCAATTGGTGGAGGCGGTGCGGTGCGCGGACGGCTTGATTCTGGCAAGCCCCGGCTACCACGGGGGAATTTCGGGTTCGATGAAAAACGCCCTGGACCTGCTCGAGGATCTGCACAGCGACCGGCGCTGTTATCTGGACGGGCGCGCGGTGGGGTGCATCATTACGGCCGGAGGCTGGCAGACGGTGGGGATCGCGTTGACGGCGCTGCGCTCGATTGTCCACGCTTTGCGGGGATGGCCGACGCCGCTCGGTGCGGGGATCAACACCAGCGAGAGCGTCTTCGACTCGACGGGCAAGTGCACGGACCCCGCGGCCGCCCTGCAACTAAGCGCTGTCGGCCGCCAGGTGGTGGAATTCGCGAAGAAATGGGCCTGATCCTGGCGGGCATCCAATCACCGCGGTCAGCGCGTATACCTAATGAGGTGCTGGGTGCCCGCGGCCGCCGTCTCGACGAATTTCGGCATAATTGTTTTGTGCCCGGCGAACTTCCGGGTTGAGGCGGATGGTCTTCGATACGCTATGAGCTTGACCGGGAAAACGAATTGGCAATCCCGGGTCAGTTATAAGGACGACGCCGAATTGGCGGAGCGCCTAAAACGGCGTGAACCGCAAGCCATGGCGGACCTCTATGACCGCTACGGCCGCACCACCTACTCGCTGATATTTCGCATCGTGCGGAACACGGCGGTGGCCGAGGATCTGGTGCAAGAGACCTTCTTGCGAATTTGGAATCGCGCGCGGGCATTTGACTCCGAACGCGGGGCGTTGGGCGCCTGGATGCTTACGGTGGCGCGGAACCGCGCGCTGGACTATGTGCGCTCAGTGGACGGTCGAATGGCGCAGAGCGCTGCCGAGCTCCACGAAATGGAGAGCCCCAGCGCATTCGCCGATATCGAACAAGACGTTTTGAACATCGACCGCGTGCGGTTGCTGCGGGATGCGTTCACTAAGCTGAATCCGAAGCAGCGCGAAGTGATCGAAATGGCGTACTACGAGGGGCTTTCCCAAAGCGAGATGGCCAAGCGGATGCAGCAGCCGCTCGGAACTGTAAAAGCCTGGGCGCGCAGCGCGCTCAAGGTTCTGCGAGATCAACTCGGGCAGGTGGCCACATGAAAACCTGCCAGGAATTCGCGGAGTTGTTGGAGCTTTACGCCATGGGCGCGCTGGACGGCGAAGAAAAAACCGAGTTGGAGCAGCATCTCAGCGGCGGCTGCCAGGTTTGTTCGGAAGGATTGAAGCGCGCCGGGGCATCCATGCTGTTTCTAGCGACGATGCCGGAACAGATGGAAGTTCCCTCGCGGCTGCGCGCGCGTATTCTTGCGAGCGTAGGCGCTCCACGGCCGAATTGGGGCTGGATGGCTGCCTGGGCCGTTGCAAGCGCCGCGCTGGCGATTACCGCGATTTGGCTGGCGGGACGGAATCTCGATCAGAATCGCGCGCTGGAAGCGGCGCGGGCCGAGATCCGGCGAACGGCGGCCGATCTGGCGAACGCGCAACTGGCGCTGCGGTTCTTGGACGAACCGGAAACCAAACAGGTAGTCTTCGGACGGGGCCAGCCGCAACCACCGCGCGGCAGCGTGCTATTGAACGCCACTCGAGGCGTGTTGCTGATCGCAACCCATCTTCCACCCACGCCCAGCGGCAAGATCTACGAGCTGTGGGTGATTCCCAAGGGCGGCGCGCCGCGAGCGTCGGGATTGTTTCAATCCAATGCGCAAGGCGACGCGGTGTATCTGCGCGAGGGAGCTGTGGACATCGCCGGCACGGGAGCGATCGCCGTGACTGTCGAACCGGAGAGCGGCTCGAACGCTCCGACAACGACGCCCATCGTCGTGGCGCCGGTGAGCGGCCTGTAAACAGCACGCGGCCGTCTGCTATGGTGTGGACGTGATCACCGCCCTGGCCGTTGTGCTCGCGGCCGCATCCACAGCGGCCTTGCCGCCTGGCCCGGGAATTTCGGAGAGGCTGGCGAACGAGCGCGCGAGCGCGATTCGGTCTTTGGCTTACGACCTTTCTTTCAAGATTCCGGAAAAGAAGACCGAAGCCATCCGCGGCTCGGAGGTGGTCCGGTTCGATCTGAGCGCGCCTCGCCGGATCGTGCTTGATTTCGAGCAGCCCCGCGATCACGTGCTGGATGTCCGCGTGGCCGGTAATCGCGTCGATGCCGCATTCGCCGAGGGACACGTGCAGATTCCCGCTTCGGCCACGCGGGCGGGCGCTAATGTCGTCGCCATCGAGTTTATCGCGGGAAACGAATCGCTCAACCGGAATGACGACTTCCTCTACACGCTGTTTGTTCCGGCTCGCGCCCACTTAGCGTTTCCCTGCTTCGATCAACCCGATCTCAAGGCTCGCTTTCGATTGACGCTCGAGATTCCCGCGGGATGGCGGGCCGTAGGGAACGGCGCGGAAGTAGGCTCCTCCGGGCGCGCGATTCATTTCGCCGAGACGCAGCCCTTACCGACTTACTTGTTCGCGTTCGCCGCGGGAAAGTTCAACGTTGAGACGGCCGAGCGCGGCGGCAGGACATTCCGCATGTTTCTACGCGAGACGGACAGCGCGGCCATTCGACGGAATCAGGACGCGATTTTCGATTTGCACGCGCGGGCGCTGGCGTGGCTGGAAGAGTACACCGGGATAAAGTACCCGTGGGGGAAATTCGATTTTGTTCTGATTCCGTCGTTCCAGTTCGGCGGCATGGAGCATGCGGGCGCGATTTTCTACAGCGCGTCAGCGCTGATGCTGGACGAATCGGCTACGGAAAATCAGTTGCTGGGCCGAGCCAGCGTGATCTCGCACGAGACCGCGCACATGTGGTTCGGCGATCTGGTGACCATGCGCTGGTTCAACGACGTGTGGATGAAAGAGGTGCTGGCCAACTTTATGGCGGCCAAGATCGTGAATCCCTCGTTTCCAAAAGTGAATCATCCGCTGCGCTTCCTGCTCGAACACTACCCGGCGGCGTACCAGATTGACCGCACGGCCGGGGCCAATCCGATCCGCCAGGAGTTGACCAATCTGAACGAAGCGGGCGCGCTGTATGGCAACATCATTTACGACAAGGCCCCCATCGCCCTGCGTCAGCTTGAACTGCTAACCGGCGAAGAGGATTTTCGAGACGGACTGCGCGAATATCTGAAGGAGTACGCCTTCGGAAACGCAACCTGGCTGGATTTGGTGCGAATCCTGGACACCCGAACGTCGGCGCGCGCAGCCGAATGGAGCCGCGCGTGGATCGAACATCGCGGCCGCCCCGAAATCACGACCACGCTGGACGCCGGCGCGGATGGCGGCGTGTCGCGATTTATATTGACCGAAAGCGATCCGCTGAAGCGCGGCCTGCTGTGGCCGCAGAATCTCCGGGTTGCGGCAGGCTATCGGGACCGCATCGAACGCATGCCGGTTTCGATCAATAGTCCCGTCACCAATGCGCTCCCGGGCGAAGGGATGCAACGGCCGCTGTACGTGATCCCGAACGGCGACGGGCTCGGCTATGGATTATTCCTGCTGGACGAAGCGTCGCGGATCTATCTGATCGCGCACTTGGAGGACATCCCGGATGCTCTGACGCGCGGGAGCGCATGGGTGGACCTTTGGGAGAATCTTCTTGCGGGACAAATGGCGCCTTCGACGTTCGTCGACATGGCGCTGCGGACGCTACCGCGGGAGAGTGACGAGCAGAACCTGCAACGGGTGCTGAGCTATTTGAGGAGCGCGTTCTGGCGATTCCTGCCGCAAGACGACCGCCTGGCGCGGGCGCCGGGGATCGAGGCGGCGCTGCGCGAAGGCATCG
>JBEKHQ010000028.1:0-11993 GCA_050012195.1 Bryobacteraceae bacterium
CGCTGCGAGTGTTTCACGATGAGATCGAGCTCGGTGTACTTCTCCACCACCGGGATGATTTGCCGGCCGATCTTTTTCGCCAGCATTACCATCTCGATGTATTCGTCGTCCTTAAAGCCGTTACAGATGATGGGCGTCTCGTTGTCCGCCATCGCAAGCACGGCCAGCAACTCCGGCTTCGAGCCCGCTTCGAGTCCAAAGTGATAAGGCCGGCCGTACTTGAAAACTTCTTCCACTACCTGGCGCTGCTGATTCACCTTGATCGGATACACGCAGCAGTAGCTGCCCTTGTAGCCGTGCTCTGTGATCGAGTTCTGAAAGGCCTGGTGAAGCTCGCCCAACCGGTGCTTCAGAATTTCGGCGAAGCGGATCAAGATCGGAAGCGAAATCCCGCGCAGTTCCAGTTTCTCCACCAGCTCGCGCAGGTCGATGCCGCGGGCGGGATCCTTGCTCGGATGAACCCACAGATGTCCGTTCGATCCGACCGAGAAATAGCCCTTGCCCCAGCTGGCGACGTCGTACAATTCGCCGGCGTCGGCCGTGGTCCATCGCTCAGTCGGTTCCCAAGCGACAGTTTCGGTCAGTTTCAATTCCACCTCCGCGGATAAACGTCCAGTTTTCAGTGTCCTTCGATTTCTCGCGGAGGGCAAGTGTTATTTCGTTACAAGTTGTTGAAACGCAACCGGGGCGTCAGGCCGTAAAATCTCGAGCCGGTTGCGCCGATAGATAGCGCATAGGAGAAAGGGCAAGCAGGTGGAGCACAGACGTTACGAACGTCACCGGTTCCGAGGCGCCGTGACGATCAACTGGGCGGGTGCCGCAGGGCAAGGGTCTTCGGCCGGAGACTGCTTTGATGCGTCCTCTTACGGACTGCTCATCGTCGCGCCCGTATCGATCCCCGCTGGAAGCAAAACAACCGTTCAGTTGCATGCCACCGACGAGTGTGTGGAAGCGACCGTGCGCTACTGCCGCAGACAGGGCGCTTGGTACAGAATCGGGCTGAAACTTACGTCGGTTCTGCAATTGCCAAGAGCTTAGGGCGCACCCTTCGATCCCAATCGTTCACGTTCGGCCATTTGAGCTCCGCTTCATAGGAGACTGCGATATGCTGAAGCCAGGCGCGAAATGGCAACTCTTGATTGGTCACAATGCTCGGCCGTGGAAAGCATCCCCGGCAGACGGAGTGGCGCGTGGGTATTCCGAGACACTCGCACGCCGGTGTCCGTCGTGTTTGATAATCTCGAAGCCGGAGCTTCGATCGACGAAATCATGGACTGGTTCCATTTGTCGCATGAGCAGGTAACCGCCGCGATCGAGTTTGCGGCTCGCAGTCTCGACGCTCCGACGCCGGCGCAACCTCTCACGTCGACGGTCGATGCTCATTCTCTTTGACAACGGCACTCCCGCTCCGCTTCGACATGCTTTAAAGGGACATGCGGTCGTAGAGGCGATTGAACGCGGATGGGAAAGGCTGTCTAACGGCGAACTGATAGCCGCGGCAGAGGCGGCCGGCTTCGATGTCTTGCTGACGACCGACAAAAACATCCGGTATCAGCAAAACCTGGAAGGCCGCAAGCTCGCGTTGTGGTTATCGGCAATCAACAGTGGCCCACCTTGCGGCGCTATGTTGAAAAAGTTGTGGCAGCTGTAAACTCAGCCAAACCGGGGAGCTATACCGAAGTGGAAATTTCCTTCAAGTAAAACTTTCCCGGTCACTTCAATCCCAGTTCTTCACCTTCGGCCACAAGTCCTTGAGCGGCTGCTTCATCCCGCGGCAGTAGAACACGTCGAAATGGCGGTATGGCATCGAATAAGGATTTTCTACTCGCGCCGCCTTCTGCACGTAATCGAATAAGGTTTCGAGCTGGGCTTGGTTGTCGTCCATCACGATCATGCTTTCGCCGGTGTAGCCGCGGGGGCCCCATAGGAAGTAATTCTGATGACCGCTGATCGCTTTCGGAAGCCCGTATTTTGGGCCGAAAAGGTCGATCGCGCCCGCTTCGCCGTAGTTCTGCCCAAAGATTGCGGTCTTGGCTCGCACTCGCGCCGGCAAGCGGTTGTAGACACCCGCCACGGTAGCGGCCATTTCGTCCCAGCCGAACTGATCGGCGAATATCTGCGGCAGCGGCCCTAAAGCGCTGTTCTCGATTCGCGGCTGCTCCAAATGCAGCGCCTTCGAATAGCGGATGTAGGTTTCCACCGGCAGCAACGGAATCGCCAGGGGCGCCAGCAGGATGCCAAGCAGGGCAACCAATGTCGCGTACGCGATGCGAGCCCACGTCCATCGCGGCGGCGCCAGCCATTTCTCCAACTGCACGCTTCCAGCGGCCAGCAGGACAGGGAAGGCCGGGAATAAATAATAGATTCGCGGGCTGGCGATGACAATGATCCCGGCCGCGAGCAGCCACGCCCAGCCGAGCGACCGAAACCGTTTCCCCGGTTCGGTGAAAAAATAGCGCCACAGGCCCGCGAGCCACACCGGTAGCGTCAACGGCAGCATCGCGAAGATTTCCTGCGCGAAGAACGCCGGCGGCGTGAGCGCGACATCGCGGCCGCTGCGTCGAATGTTGGCCTGAATTTCGAGGAACGGGAAGTGGTGCTGAACGTTCCACAGCAGATTCGGCAGAAAGATCAGGAACGCGATGAAACCCGCCGTCCAAAACCATGGCGACCGCAGGAGCCGCCTTTGGGCTGTCAACAGGAGTCCCGCTGACAGGGCAAAACCGAAGATCAGCATCGAGTGCTTATTCTCTAGTCCGACTCCCGCCAGCACGCCGAACCAAAGCCAGAGCTTATCGTCACCAGTCTTGATGATCCGAATGAGTACGTAGGCGCAGCCCAGCCAAAAAAGCGGCTCGAAGCTGTTCATCGACATAAAACCGTTGACGGCAAGCAGGCCCGGCGCCACTAGCGCCGTCAAAGCCGCGAAGCCTTGAGCGAACCGGCCGCCGCCCAGCTCCCGCGCGATCCAGCCCGTCAAAAGAACCTCGGTCGCTCCAGCCAGGGCCGGAAGCAATCGTATAGCTGGCAGCGAATCGCCGATGAGCCAGCGCACCAGTTTCGCGATCAGGGCAATCAGGGGAGGCTGGTCGACGTAGCCCCAATCCAGGTGGTCGGCGCAAGCCAGATAGTACAGCTCGTCGACGAAGTAGCCGTAATGGCCCCCGGCGTAAAGGTGGACAACCAGCTTGACGGCCGCCAGTGACCCAACTATCAAACCGGCGCTTGGCAGCCACTGGGGCTTCGCCGGGCCTACATCGACACCCATGCTAAAGTCTACCGCAGATTAGCCGATCCATACTTGACAATAAGGCACTAACATTTGATAATAGATTTAGGCTAAATTGAGAACCCGGAAGCGATCCGGAGGATTGAGGCAAGATGAGCAAAATCATAGGCATAGACTTGGGAACGACCAATTCGGTCGTCTCAGTGATGGAAGGCGGTCAGGCTGTTGTGATCCCCAACCAGGAAGGTGGCCGGACGACGCCGTCGGTAGTTGCGTTCACCAAAAGCGGCGAACGGCTGGTGGGGCAAGTGGCGAAGCGTCAATCGGTTACGAATCCCGAGAACACGGTGTATTCGATCAAGCGCTTCATGGGACGACGCTTTAGTGAAGTAAGCGAAGAGATGAAGCTGGTTCCTTACAAAGTGGTTCCGGGAGAGAACAGCGACGCGCGGGTTGAGATCAACGGCAAGAAATATTCGCCGCCGGAAATCTCGGCCATGATTCTCGCGAAGCTGAAGGAAGCGGCCGAAGCCTATCTGGGCGAGAAGGTTACCAAGGCGGTGATCACCGTTCCGGCGTACTTTAACGATTCCCAGCGCCAGGCGACCAAGGACGCCGGACAGATTGCCGGCCTGGAAGTGATGCGAATCATAAACGAACCCACCGCGGCCGCGCTGGCCTATGGGCTCGACAAGAAGAAAAACGAGACCATCGCCGTGTACGATTTTGGCGGCGGCACGTTCGACATATCGATTTTGGAAGTGGGCGACGGCGTGGTGGAAGTAAAGTCCACCAACGGCGACACGCACTTGGGCGGGGACAACATCGACCAGCGGATCATCGACTGGTTGATCCAGGAGTTCAAGAAGGAAACGGGCGTCGATGTTTCCAAAGACCAGATGGCGCTGCAACGGCTGAAGGAAGCCGCCGAAAAGGCCAAGATCGAGCTGTCCACGGTGCTGGAAACCGAGCTCAACCTGCCCTTCCTCACAGCGGACGCCAGTGGCCCCAAGCACATGAATGTGAAGCTGACGCGCGCGCGGCTGGAGCAGATGGTTGCCGACATTCTGGATCGCGCTAGCGGGCCTTGCAAGCAGGCCCTGTCGGATGCGGGCGTTACTCCGTCGCAGATCGACGAAGTGGTGCTGGTGGGCGGTTCCACGCGCATGCCCAAGGTGCAGCAGCAGGTGCGGGATTTGTTCGGCAAAGAGCCCAACAAGAGCGTCAACCCGGACGAAGTGGTGGCGGTTGGCGCCGCGGTTCAGGGTGGCGTGCTGGGCGGCGAAGTGAAAGATGTGCTGCTGCTGGACGTCACGCCGCTTTCGCTTGGAATCGAAACCCTGGGCGGCGTCTTTACGCGGCTCATCGAGCGCAATACTACGATTCCGACGCGCAAGAGCGAGATTTTCTCCACCGCGTCCGATAGCCAAACGTCGGTCGAGATCAAAGTCTACCAGGGCGAGCGCGCCATGGCGGGCGATAACAAACTCTTAGGAGTGTTTCAACTGGTCGGGATTCCTCCCGCCCCGCGCGGAATTCCGCAAGTCGAAGTTACTTTCGACATCGACGCCAACGGAATCCTGAACGTGACGGCCAAGGACAAGGCCACCAACAACGAGCAAAAGATCACCATCAGTTCGTCCTCGGGATTGAGCAAAGAGGAAGTGGAGAAGATGGCGCACGACGCCGAGTCGCACGTTTCCGACGACCGCAAGAAGAAGGAAGAAATCGAGTCGCGCAATCGGGCCGACGCGATGGTCTACAACATCGAGAAGATGCTGAAAGAGCATCGCGACAAAGTCAGCGCGGGCGACGCCAAGGCGGTGGAAGAAGCGCTCGAAGAGACCAAGAAAGCGATGTCGGAAGGCGGCATCGACAAGATCAACCAGGCCACGTCGAAACTGGAAACCGCGAGCCATAAGCTGGCCGAAGCGATGTACAAGTCTGCCGGCCAGACGGGCGGCGCTCAGCCGGGCGGCCCGAGTGCCGACGGAAACGCGGGCGCGGAAGAAGCCAAGCCGAAAGATAACGTGGTGGACGCCGAGTTCGTGGACGTCGAAGACAAGAAGTAAAAGACGAGTCAGTCATTTCCCCGGTGCTCCGCTCGTAACGGGAGGGCCGGGGAGCCATGGATTTTACAATGCCGGCCGCAAGTAAACAGGATTATTACCAGGTCTTAGGCGTCGCTCGCGACGCGAAAGCGGATGAGATCCGCAAGACCTATCGGAAGCTGGCGCGGAAGTATCATCCCGACCTCAATCCCGGCGATAAAGCCTCCGAGGAACGCTTCAAGAAGGTGCAGGAAGCCTACGACGTTCTGAGCGATGTGAAGAAGCGCCAGGTTTACGATCAGTACGGTTTCTACTCCGACAACATTCCGCCGGGCGGTCCGGGTCCCGCCGGGGGCGGGGGAGCCCATGAGCCGGAGATGGGGTTCGGTGGGTTCGATTTCTCGGAATTCATGAATCAGGCCGGCGGCGCCAATGCGGGCAGCGGAGCGGCGGCGGGCGGAGCGGGCGCCGGAGCATTCCGCGACATCTTCAGCCAGTTCTTCAGCAACCGCAAGGGCGATCGGGAGGCGGCTGTTCCCGAAAAAGGATCGGATCTCGAATACGGCCTCAATATCGACTTTTGGGAATCCATCCGGGGGACGCAGGTTAAGCTCAACATAGTCCGGCAAGAGGTTTGTGAAACGTGCGGGGGCAGCGGCGCCACAGGGAATTCGTCGACAGTTTGTCCGGAATGCGACGGGACCGGCAACGTCACCCAGATGGCCGGGGCCATGAAGTTTAGCCTCACTTGCCCGCGCTGCGACGGCAAGGGCCGGCTGCGCAACGTTTGTCCCACTTGCCACGGAGACGGCCGGCTTTCGAAGCCCGATTCGGTGGAAGTGCGCATTCCCCCGGGTGCACAGGCTGGTTCGCGGCTGCGCGTCGCCGGAAAGGGCAACGCAGGCAGAAACGGCGCGAGCCCGGGCGATCTGTACATAACCGTCCGCGTGGAGCCGCATCCCTTCTTCCGCCGCGAGGGCGACGACATCCACATCCAGGTTCCGATTACGGTCTCCGAGGCCGGCCTCGGGGCGAAAATCGAAGTGCCGACCATCGATGGCCGGGCCTTGCTGAAGGTGCCGCAAGGGACTCAGAATTCCCAAAAATTCCGGCTGCGGGAGAAAGGCGTCACCAACGGCCGCAAGAGCTCGCGCGGCGACGAGATCGTCGAAGTGGTCATTCAAGCGCCGAAAGTGAACGACGAGCGCACCAAGGAACTGTTGCGCGAATTGTCGCAGGTGAGCGCGGAAGATCCGCGCAAGGAAATGTGGAGTAAAATCTGATGGCGAGAGCTCGATCCAAAGCGGCTTACATGATTTCGTCCGTGGCGGAGCAGTATCAGATTCATCCGCAAACGCTCCGTTTGTATGAACGCGAGGGGTTGCTGGCGCCCTCCCGCAGCGAGGGCAACACGCGCCTCTACACCGACGACGACCTGGAGCGGCTGGAAGTGATCCTCAAGCTGACCCGCGACTTGGGCGTAAACCTGGCGGGCGTGGAGATCATCCTGAACATGCGCGAGAAAATGGGCGCTATGCAACGGCAGATCGAAGAATTCGTGTTCACGCTGAACCAGGAACTCGCGGTGCGAGGGCGGAATTCGGCGGGAGAGCCCAAGCATTCCTTGATTCCCGTGGTCCAGATGGGTTCTTTGACACGCCGCGAGGCGGAGATTCCGCCGCGTAGCAAGGAGACTCCACGAACTCCAAGGACTAAGGAACGCAAAGCCTGAGTCAGTGCGCTTTTTCGAGATACGCGCCCATCGTAGCGTCCACGTATACCGAATAATCGCTCGACGCCGCCGATTCGCCCCAGATCACTCGCCACGTTAAATCTGGAAACCGGCTGGTCTGCTCCAGGATGAAGGACATCGGCATGTCGGGATGCTTCTTGATGTAGTCCTGGCTTTTTGCCGCCGCGATGTCGAAGGCCTGATCGGAATCGGTCTTAATCGCGATGCTCTGGAAGGGAAAGGCAGCGCCTCGAGGACCGGCGTACTGATCCGGCGACGAGGCAAACACGCCTTGGTGCAGGTTCCCCTGCGCTTCCACCGAAGAGTAGGTGTAGGTTTTAGACTGCGCTTTGGAAGGCGACACGAAAACCGCCTCCCAGGCGCCGGCGGTGCCCTTACCGGATTTCACCTGCGCCAGGTTGATGCTGCGTAGCTGGAGCGTTTGCGCATCCATGGCCCAGCCGCGGGCCTGCGGATACATCCTTTGAAAAGCCTGCCGTCCGGTCAACGGCTCGGGGGGCTTCTCGGGAGTCTTGGCTGTTTCGGTTTTGGGGGCCTCCGAGCATGCGCAGAGCAGCACTGCCGCAAGCAGGGGCCAGGCAACGATCGTCGAACGCGACATCTACATATTCTCTCGCGACGCTAACGGCATCACAACCTCGGGCTGGATCGTCGGGGCTATAATGTCGGCAGAGGAACGGGGACATGAACATCCATCCGCTTTTCCGCTGCTCGCTTCCGCTGATTTTGGTTGCCGGTCTTGTAGCTCAGCCCGGTCACTCGTCAGCTCCGGGGTCGCCCTCGTCCGGGTCCATTCCAACCAACCCCACGCTGGGCGGCGCATCCAATTCACCCTATCCAAACTCTTCGAGATCCAATTATCCGGACCAGTCGGCCCAGCCCATGTATCTGTCCGGCAAAGTGGTGATGGAAGACGGGACGCCGCCGCCGGAGCCGGTGGTGATTCAACTCCTCTGTCAGATACACCCGCGCTCGATCGCTTACACCGATGCGAAGGGCTACTTCAGCGCTAATGTCTCGGATAAACTCGGCAGCGCGGTGATGACCGACGCATCGGACCCATTTGGAGCTGGGGCGGGGCGCACTAGTTTAGCGAGCGATCCGCAGGGATCCTCCAGCCGCGACCTGATGGGCTGCTCGGTCGCGGCTTCACTGGCGGGCTTCCGGTCCACCAGCGTCGAGTTGGGCGCGCGCCAATCGCCCATGGACAATCCCAACATCGGCACGCTGTTTCTGCATCGGCTCGCGAACGTCGAAGGTCTCACGATCAGCGCCACCAGCGCTCTGGCGCCCAAGGACGCCAAGAAGGCGCTCGAAAAGGCGCGCAACGACGAACTGAAGTCCAAATGGCCCGAGGCGGAAAAGGAGCTCCAAAAAGCCGTCGCGATTTATCCGAAGTATGCGGCCGCGTGGCTGGAACTCGGCAACGTTCAACTAAGACAGAATGCGCCTGACGCCGCTCGCAAATCGTACGCCGCGGCGATGGATGCCGATCCCAAGTTTGTCAGCCCCATTCTGCAACTCGCTTCGATGGCCGCTGCCGACCAGAAGTGGCCGGAGGTGGCGGAGGAAACCGATCGATTGCTCAGGCTCAATCCCGTGGATTTTCCCCAAGCCTGGATGTACAACGCCCTCGCTTATTACAACCTGAAGAAATTGGACTTGGCGGAGAAGAGCGCGCGCGAAGGGTTGTCGCGCGATCCAGCCCATCGTTATCCTGCTAATTATCGCGTGCTCGGCATGGTGCTCGCGGAGAAGCATGATTATCACGGTTCCACGCAAAATCTCCGCGATTACTTGCACTACGCGCCAGCCGCGCCCGATTCCGCCGAGGCCCAAAAGCAACTCGACGAAATCGAAAAAGTGATCGCCTCGGAGGCGAGTAAACCTTAAATCAGTACCTTCCAGTACGGCCCAATCTCAAAGTACTGTTGTTCGGGGTCCTCGCTAAGGTAAAGACTGGTTTAGTAGGGTACCCATGGAAAGAGCCGACCTGGATCAATGGAGGGCTAGAGAAGTAGCGCGTTTGTTGACGCTGGTCGAAACCCAGCGGCGCTACTATCAGGAAATTGTTGCCTCCGTGCCGGTTGGCCTGCTGGTTCTGTCTTCCGACTTAGCCATCATCCTGGCCAACACGGCGATCCGCCATATTTTCGGTTGGACCACGAGCGAGAGCATGCGTCGCAGGCTGGATACGTTGCTTCCCGGTTGGGTTCTGGACCGCGTCGAGGAAGTGTTGAAGACCGGCGTCCCGCAAATTAACCTGATGCTCGAGATCGAACGCGAGCCTCGGCGCCGCGTGCGCATCGGGATTCTCGTGATCCGTAATTGGGACGACGAAGCGGCCCGCGAGGCGTTGCTGACGATTGAAGATCTGACGGACCTGGAAGCGTGGCCGTCAGTACCAATAGCGCCGGCGGCGATCACTGAGCCAGTCGCGGAGACGACCCGCGAGGAAGCGCCGGCCCCAATTGCCGAGCCGGCCATCGGACTCTCCGAACTCATCGACAATGTGGATGTGGTGATCTGGGCGCTGAAAGTGGAGAGCCAGCAATTCATCTTCGCGAGCCGGCAGGGCGAGAAACTGCTGGGGTTCCCAGCGTCGCACTGGATTGAGCATGCGTCTTTTTGGGCGGAGCGGATTCATCCAGTGGACCGCGAGCGCGTTCTCGAATCCTACCAGCGCGCCATTGATCGAAGGGAAGGTTACATCGGCGAGTTCCGCGCATTGACGGCCGACGGCCGCTTCCTTTGGCTGCGGGAGAACGCGCGCTTGCTTTTCGATGCGAACGGCGACCCGGAGTTTCTGGTCGGCATCTCCGTCGACGTCACCGAGCGGCGCCTGCTGGAACGTCAACTGGCTCAATCCGAGCGGGTCGAGGCGGTGACCAAGCTGGCCAGCCGCATGGCGCACGACTTGAACAACATGCTCATGATTCTTACCGGCTACGGCGAGGAGCTGTTGAACGGGCTACCGGCGGCAAGCTCCCTCCGTGCGGATGTGCAGGAGGTCCTGGGAGCCGCCGAGCGCATGAGCGGCCTCACCAGCCAGCTCCTCGCGTTTGCGCGACGCCAGAGCGCGGCGGTGGAACCGTTGGCGCTCGAAGCGGCGCTGGGCGGGCTGGCGCGTCGTTTGAGCGCCGCCGCGGGCCCGGATGTTTTGTTGGAACTGAAGCCGTCCGACGAACGGAACTACGTCAAGACCGACCTTGGTCAGTTGGAACAGGTGCTGGACGCTCTAGTGAAGCATGTCGCTCAGAGAGCGCCGGTCGGCGGGAGCCTCAGGATCGAGACTTCGCGCGTCGAGATTTGCGAAGAATCAACCGATCCGGCCGGGCCGCTCCGTCGCGGCGAGTACGTCGAAATTTCAATCACGGCTCCGCGCCGGACGGACGGCGGCATGACGCACCCCGTAGCTTTTGAAACCTTCCTGAACGGCAAGAATCCATCGGACGACTCGTCCGCCCTCGCGCAAGCTTACGGAATGGTGCGGCAATGGGGCGGCGATCTAGCGGCGCTGGACGAACCCGGCGAGCGATCCGGTTTCCGCGTCTTTCTGGAACGCGTGGAGTTTTCGCCGGCCGAGGTTCGCGAAGCTGCGCCTGAACCCGAGGCGGTGGGCGCACAGATCAACCTGGTGGTCACCGATATGCTGATGCCCCGGATGGGCGGCCGCGAGTTGGTGGAGCGTTTGCACGAAAAGGCCCCCGCTATGAAAGTCCTCTACATTTCCGGCTATACCGAGGACGCTGCCGTCTACGCCCGCGATCTTCCGCCGGGAACGGGCTTTCTCCAGAAACCGTTCACGCTGGGGTCGCTACTGGAAAAAGTGAAGGAAATTCTGGCCGCCAAGTAGCCAGTTACTTTGCGTACATTCGGGAGTAGCCGAGCTGCTGTTTCACGATGTCGCGCGGATAGGAAATCTCGACCTTCTCGATCTTGCCGTTAACCGCGCGACCCGTCAGTTCGGGATTGATGCCGGCCCAATAGGTGGGCAGGCCGAGCTTCTTGTATCGCTCGATCACCTGATCCCGCAGGGCCGGATCGAAGTGGACGCCGTACTTGTCGATCAATGACTGGATGGCATTGAAGTCGCCCTCGGCCTTGATGCGCATCAATTCGGCGAGAAGCTGGCCCACTCCTTGCCGCATCTTTTCGAAATCCCGGATCGCGAGATACGTTTTTCCGCCGCGGGATTCTTCCACGATGGCGCCGGACTTGACCCGGATGACGTTCACGAGGAGCTGGCGGTCGCGATCGTGATCCTCTTCGAGCGTGTCGCCCTTGGGGTTGCGGCGCAACTGCGTAAGAGCCACTCGCGCGGCGTTATAGTACATGGCTTTCACTACATCGGGACTGGAGATCAGCCCGAGCTCCTTCAGTTTCGGGTCCCCGGCGTTCCAGAGCGCCATTAGATCTGCGCGCGCTTCTTCGAGCGTCGAATAGTACTGCTTGAGATAGTAAGCCGGATCGTGGGTCAACTTGGGATTCAGCTTGCCCGAGCCGTGACCGATGATTTCGTGCAGCGCGGTCATGAGGTCCTCGGCTTCGTCACCGTACTTTCGGACAATATCGACTTCATCCTTCGAAGCGGCGAATTCCTCGAGCGCACGCGTGCCTTCGGCGTGCGAGAAGGCGCGCGAACTGCCCGTGAAGAGAAAACTCTTGCTGCCGTATTTCTCGTGGATCTCGTCTTCGTTCGGCAGGTTGTCGCCGACAGTGGTGACATGAAAATCGCCGGTCTCGATTAGCGCCTCCACAGCGCGGGCCAGCGGCGGCTTCACGCCCTGCTTCTTGTACAGTTGCGGCCAGGGCGCGCGGTCTTCGAAATACTGGGCTGCGGCCCCGATCTTCGCCATCATGGAATTCACGCGGTTATCGGTGACGGTAACGAAGGCCTGTGAACTGCCTTTGAGACCGCGCGCGTCGCGATAGACCTCGATGAAGCCGTTGTCGAAAT
>JBEKHQ010000029.1:0-10603 GCA_050012195.1 Bryobacteraceae bacterium
GCGGCAAGGGCCCCGGCAAAGGGAATGAGTGGCTGATCATCAAGAAGCGGGACGCCGATGCGCGGGCGGGGTGGAACATCGAGGACTACGCGCGCAGCGTTTCAACCGGCCGAACGCAGCAGGAAATCGCGGAAAATCTCCCCGCCGTCACCGCCCACTCATCGCCGGCCGCCGACCTCGCGAAACTCGAAGGCGCCGTGAAATCCCCGATGCCGCGCAGCATCGCGCCGATGCTGGCAACGCTCGCCGGAAAGCCGCCATCCGGAAAAGAGTGGCTGTACGAAGTGAAGTGGGACGGCGTTCGGGCCCTCTGCTTCGTCGAAGACAACCAGGTCCGCATCTATTCGCGCAGTCAAAAGCAATGCGACCAGCAATATCCCGAGTTAACGGTTTTGCCGCGCGCGCTCAAAGCCTCCACCGCGATCCTGGACGGCGAAATTGCGGTACTGGACGAGAATGGCCGCTCGCGTTTCAACCTGATTCAGCCGCGCATCTCCGTCGGCGATCCTAACAGCATCGCGCATCTCGCCAGGTCCGCTCCAGCTACCCTGTTCCTGTTCGATTTGCTGTATCTCGACGGCTACGATCTGCGCGGCCTGGCGCTCGAAGAACGCAAGAAGCTTCTGGCGAAGATCCTTACGCCCACCGATCGCATCCGCTTCTCCGACGACTTCGCCGCCAACGGGGAAGCGATGCTCGAAGCCGCGCGCGCGCTGGGTCTGGAGGGCATCCTCGCGAAGCGCCGCGCGAGCAAATACGAACCGCGCCGCAGTCAGGATTGGCTGAAGATCAAAGTCGTCACCACCGGCGACTTCGTTATCGGCGGATTCACGCATGGCGAGCGAGACTATTTCAGCTCGCTGGTGCTAGGACTATATGAGCAAGGCAAGCTGGTGCATGTCGGCCAAGTCGGAACCGGATTCAACGACAAATCGCTCCAGGAGATCTACGGGCGCCTGGCGCCGATCGTCACCAAAAAGAATCCCTTCGCGGGCCCGGTGAAAGCACTGCGCGATGTTACTTGGGTAAAGCCCGAACTGGTGGCTGAAGTCAAATTCCTGGAAGTGACGCCGGATGGATTGCTCCGCGCCCCGGTCTTCGTGCGCCTAAGAACGGACAAGAGTCCCAAGGAGTGCATCCGAGAAGCCCCGGAACCGGTCGACGACCAGCCACCCGAGCCGGCAGCGACGCGTTCGCTAATCAAACGCGACGCACTCATCCCCGTGAAAGCGCCCGCCGAGCTGACGATCGACGTGGATTCGCGCCGACTCAAATTCACCAATCTCAACAAGATTTTCTATCCCGGCGAAGGAATCGCCAAACGCGATCTCATCAATTACTACGACGCCATAGCGGACCTCATCCTTCCCCATCTGCGCGACCGGCCGCTTTCGCTGAAGCGCTATCCCAACGGCATCGATCAGGATTTCTTCTTCCAGAAGGAAGCCGAAGACAAAGTGCCCGAATGGGTGCGCCTGGAGCCGATCTTTTCCGAACACAACCAAGCTCCCATTCACTACATCATTTGCAACGATCGCGCCACGTTGGTGTATCTCGCCAATCTGGCCTGCATCGACCACAATCCCTGGATGAGCCGCGTTGGGACGCTGGACCATCCCGACTTCGCGCTGATCGATCTGGACCCCACCGAGGGCTGCCCCTACTCGAAGATTGTCGAAGCCGCGCAGCTTGTCAAGAAGACGCTCGATTCGGTCGGGCTCGCGGGCTATCCCAAGACCACCGGCGGCGACGGCATGCACGTGTACGTCCCGCTCGAGCCGGTTTACACATTCGAGCAGGTTCGCTCATTTGCCGAGATCCTGTCGATCCTGGTGATCCGGCAGAGCCCCGATCTGTTCACCACGCCGCGCACGGTCTCACGGCGCAAGAAAGGCAAAGTCTACTTCGATTACCTTCAGATTTCGAGCGCCAAGACGATCGCCGCGCCTTATGTGCTACGGGCTTATCCAGGCGCTCCGGTCTCGACGCCGCTCGATTGGTCCGAGGTCCAGCCAGGTCTCGAGCCGCACCAATTCAACATCCATAATGCGCTGGATCGCTTCGAAAGGGTCGGCGATCTTTTCGAACCGGTGCTCAAGAATCCGCAGAAGTTCGAAGAGGCATTGGAGAAAGTGGGCGGACTGGTTTGACGCCGCCCGGGCGCTTGCTATAGCGCCTGACGAGCGCGACCCCGGCGAAAATAATCAGCATCGCGATCAGCTCGCGAACGCCGATCGGCTCGCGGTAAAAAAGCCAGCCCAGGAACAAGGCCACAATCGGGTTGATGTAGTTGTAGATGGTGACGATGGAAACGGGCAACTGATCGAGCGCGTAAATATAGGCGCTATAGCCGACGATCGATCCGAAGATAACAAGATAGACGATAGCGCCTACGCTGCGCGGCGTCCAAACAATCGGGGGATGTTTCAGGAGCAATGCCGGCCCGAGGAACGCGAGGCCCGTTGCTAACTGCTGTACCGCGCCGCTCACTACCGGATGAGCCTTGGTAACATGCCGGCGTTGCAGCATCGATCCCAAGGCCCAGCCCGCGCATCCGAGTTGCAGTAACAGAAAACCTCGGAACATGGGTCCGTTGAAGCCTTCGCGGATGGCGCTGGGAGCCACTAGCAGCAACGTGCCCGCGAATCCAACCAGCATCCCGAGTATGGTGGGGGGATGGAGGCGCTCTCCGCCGGGAATCATCGCGTCCACTCCGATCATCCAGAAAGGCGACGTGGTAATGAAAAGGGACGCCAGCCCGCTCGGGATCCACAGTTCGGCAAAGACCAGACACCCGGTCCCTAGACCGATTATGGTGACGCCGAACAATGCCGTGTAGGCGAGTTCCCTGCCCGACGGCAGATGCGCCCTCGAGAAGAACGCGATAGCGAGCAGCGCGATTCCCGAAATGGTGTACCGCAAACTCATCAGCGTAGCGGGCGGCGCCGATTCCAGCGCCATTCGAATGCCCAAGTAGGTGGTGCCCCAAAAGAAGCACACCGCGGCCAGTGCGAGATAGGCCTTGAAATAGGATTGCGCCGGCAACCATTCAGGTTAACATTGAGAGTTGATATTAACCCTCACCATCAACCCTGCCGTGGATCACACCATGTGTGTGGATCGCCTGGTGTTCGAAGACCGCGCCTATATCCTCTCGCGCAGCGACGCCGCGGGCGGCCGGGGGATCAACGCCTCGCGCGTGCTGCATTCCTTCGGCGCGAAAACGCTCGCGATCGTCACTTCGGGCGGCGGCAACGGCAAGCGTTTCGAAAAGCTACTGACCAAATGGAGTTTTCCCGTTCAGGTGGTGCCCATCCAAAACGACATTCGAGTCAACTTGACGATCACCGACAAGCAAGGGCTCACGGTGAAACTGGATGAATTGGGCCCGCTGATTACGCCCGAGGAACTCGCTCGCGTCGAGAAGGCGGTGGAGAGCCAGCTCGAATCGGCGTCCTGGCTGATGCTGTGCGGAAGCATACCGCCGGGCGTGTCGGCCGATTTCTACACCAAGTTGATCCACAAGGCGCGGGAACGCAAGGTGAAGACTCTGCTCGACACCGATGGCGACGCGATGTTGCATGGAGTCGAAGCGGGACCAACAGTGGTGACTCCGAACCAGCCCGAAGCGGAACGCCTGCTGAACCGTGCACTCATTACGCGCGCGCACTTCATGGAAGCGGTGGCTCGCATCAAGGCCATGGGCGCCGAGAGCGTGATGTTGTCGCTTGGCAGCCGGGGCGTGGTGGCGCTCGACGAAAATCAACTGCTCGAAGCCTTGCCTCCCCGGATCGATGCCGTCTCGCCGCTCGGAGCCGGAGATGCGCAGGCAGCGGCTTTCGTTTGGGCGGCCACAAAGAAGAAGGATTTCGTCGACTGCGTCCGCTGGGGCGTAGCCGCCGGGACTGCGTCCGCCAAACTGCCCGGCGTCGAATTCGCCAACATGGATCAGACCAAGGAGATTTACAAATCGGTCGAAGTGCGGAAGGTGCGCTAGCGTTCTATTGTGCGACTAATTCCTCGCGCGCGCCGATCCGGCGCAAGCAGCGGTCGATCCACTGCTTGGTGAGTTTCTCCTCGACGCCGTTCTGCGACAGCCGCGTGTGCAGGCTCGCGAAATCAACCTGGTCCATTTGCTGATCCTGGTTGAAGCACGAAAACACCACCCGCTCTTCGCCGGTGACGGGATCTTTATGGAGCTGCAAGCACTGCGCGCAGATCTCCTTCATCATGCACTGCATCGGCGAATTGATGCTGGCGATGGCCTTGTGCCCCTTCTTGAGATAAGGCGCGAGCACCGCGTGGCGCGCGCGCTGGACGGCGTGCATCATCGCGTCCGAACCGATCACCACCAGCCGGTCGACCATGCTGAAGGGGATTTCCGGTTCGTCCAGATCGCCCCGCGCGTAGGCGGCCATGGCATCGACAATGTTCCCTACGAATGCCTTGTCCTGCACGCGATCGGGCGTGAAACCGGGAGCTTCGTCGCAACACCACACCACCACGTCGGCGGCCTTTTCGATCTCTTCCACCTTGTAGCGGTCGATCATCTTCTTATATCCGGCGAAGTAGATTGTGCGGGAACCGCTGGCGCGCAGTTGCTGGCCGATGGAGAAAAGCACTGCGTTGCCGAGCCCTCCGCCCACCAACAGCACCGCTTCGCGCGAGGGCGTTTCGGTGGGCGTTCCTGTCGGGCCCATGAGAATCACCGGCTCGCCGGGCTGCAGCAGAGTGCAAAGGTCGGAAGACCCGCCTACTTCCAGAACGATAGTGGACAGCAGGCCTTTCTCGCGATCCAACGACGCGCCAGTGAGCGCCAAACCTTCCATGGCGAGAGTGGTCCCCTTGACGCGCGGAGCCAGCGTCTCGTAGTTCTGAAGCCGGTAGAATTCGCCGGGCTGGAACGCGCGCGCGGCCATGGGCGCTCGTACCACCACTTCCACGATGTTCGGCGTCAAACGAATTACGTTTTGAACCACCGCGCGAAGTTCATCGTTCAAACGATCCAGAAGAACGGCGGGTGATGGCGCGCTAGGCGGCCGCGTCGAGAGCAAGCGCGACACTACCGGATAGCCTCGCTTCGCGCTGGCCATCGCCTTCACCACGTTGCCGGCGAAGGAGGGATGCAAATCGCCGAAGAAGCTGATACCGCGGCCATCGGGCCGAACGGACGTGAGCACGCGCGCCTGACTCGGCTTGGCTATCCGTTCCGGCTGCACCGGCTGGCCGTTCTCGTCCACGGCTTGAAACCAGCGGCCGTCCAGGAACAGATTGGCGGGATCCTCGCGACCCAGCACCGTGTTGGGCTGCGTTCCCGCCGCTACGAGAATGGATTTCGCAGGCAAGCGCGCGGGCTCGCCCGTGGGACTCATCTTGCCTCGGGCTTCGTCGAACTGGTGAAGCGTCAAGTGCAGCGCGGAGGCGTGGCCATGGCGATCCACCTCCACTTCGGCCGGCGCCAGGCGTTCGGCGAATCGAATGCCCTCCTCGAATGCCTTGGCAACTTCTTCGTGATTCAGAGTGTAGCTGGGCGCATCGATCAATCGGCGTCGATAGGCGATGGTGACGCCGCCCCACGAGTTCAGCAGCTCGATGAGGTTCGGTCTGCGGCCTTCGCGCGCGGCGGCGTGGCGCTCCGCCCGGATGGCCCGGCCGTGCGCGAGAAACTCGTCGGCGGTTTCAATTTCCTCCTCGCTCCAGCCCGCGCGAATTTCCCGCTCGGTCTTCTCGGACGCCAGCGTTTCGTAGCGCACCAGGAATTTCTCCACTTGCACGACATAGTAGGCCAGCGACTCGGTGGCGGTGTCAATCGCCGTAAGCCCACCGCCGATAACGACAATCGGCATGCGGATCTGGAGATTCGCCACGGAGTTGCTTTTGGCCGCGCCAGTTAGCTGCAGCGCCATTAGAAAGTCGGAAGCTTGACGCACGCCGCGGGCTAGTCCGTTCTTCATCGGAATGACGGTGGGCCGGCCGGCGCCGGCGCACAACGCCACGTGATCGAAACCCATTTCAAAGGCGCTATCGACGGTCATCGCGCCGCCGAATCGGACGCCGCCAAACATGGTGAACTGGCGGCGACGCTCCAACAGCAACCGTATGATCTTCAGAAAATTCTTATCCCATCGGACTGTAATGCCGTATTCGGCCACTCCGCCGAAGCCCGCCATCACGCGGTCATCCAGCGATTCGTAAATGACTCGAATGTCGCGGATGGGCCGGAAGCGCGTTCGATCTCCCCGGGCGTCGATGCCCGCAAGTTCGGCCGACAGCGGTTCGATCTTCAAACCATCCACGCCCACCACCGTATGTCCCTCGTTCAGAAGGTAGTGAGCCAGCGTAAACCCGGCCGGGCCCAAGCCCACCAGGAGCACGCAGTAACCGCTGGGCGCGAGCGGAGTGGGGCGCGCGAAGTTGAGAGGATTCCAGCGCGTGAGCAGGCTGTAGATTTCGAAGCCCCAAGGCAGCTCCAGGACGTCTTTCAACGTTCGCGTTTCGATTTGCGGAATGTCGACCGGGTCCTGCTTCTGATAGATGCAGGCCTTCATGCAGTCATTGCAGATTCGATGTCCGGTGGCCGCAGCCATGGGATTATCGATGGTCACGATGGCCAGCGCGCCCACGGTGTTGCCCTGCTGCTTGACCACGTTCATCTCGGAAATCTTTTCGTCCAGCGGGCAGCCGACCAGCGGGACACCGAAAATGGTCTTCTTAAACTCGCCGCTCTTTTCCTTCAGGCCGGTTGAACAACTGTCCTTCCCCTGGTTGTGGCACTTGATGCAGTAGTTGGCCTGATCGAGCGCGCCTTCCAGCGCCATGCCGTGGTCGGTCAGCCGGAATCCTTCGCGATAGCGCCAATCTTCTTTGGGGAGCTGCGATTTGGCGATGCCGTTACTTTCGCCGGCTCGCTCGGCGACTGGCTCGAGCTGTATCAGGCACATAGGATCCAGCTTGTGCGCCACCTTGAAGAGCGTGCCGCCGCGGTGGAGCTTGATCCCCTCCGGCGACATCGCCGCCCAGGCCGCATACCGGAGCGCCGTCTGGATCTCCGCTGAGTGGTCGGCCTCGCCGTCAAGCCACGTCGATACATGGGTGAAGAAGCTACGTTCGGTAAGAGGCTCTCCGAATCGTTTCTCTAATTCAGGTTTGAGTGCCGGGCCGTCGATCGCGGCCGCCTGCGCTGCCGTGACTCCGCTGATGGCACGCTTCTGGATGAACTTTCGCTTGAACGCGAAAAATGGCGCGAACCGATTGTGCCTCGCTTGCAGCGCCTCGATTTCCGGGACGATGCCGAACAGCTCGCCGATGAAGTCTTCCAGGTGCGGCGCAAGCGCGATGATCAGCTCGGATTGTTCCGCGGCAGTGAGCGCACCGGGGTTGTCGCGCGCTCCGAGCAGGCGTACGTAGAGCGAAGCGTCCGCCGCGTCCAGGTACGCGCAAAATCGCCGGTCGAGCCGAAGCAGGCCGTCGCGCGAGTACAGGTCGTCAAACGCGACGCCAAAGCCTAGCTCGAATTGATCGGAAACAGCGGGCATTCAGTGTTTATGAGATGTCAGAAAGATGACGTTCGATGCGGGGCAATGCAGCCCCGCGACGGCGCTTGGAACACTTTATATTCGCATTGTAGCAGGAGATACAGTGTCCGATATCGCGGTCTGTGAGCTTCGCTTAAAGCATTGGGCGGTAACGCCGATAAGACTATTGGGAGGTTTCGACCGATGAACGCTGTTTCCTCAACCAATCCCGGCCTTTCCGACTTACTTCAGACCCTGACCAATTCCGGCTCAAGCGTGCTGTCATCCACCCTATCTTCTCCCGCGGTCCAATCCGCGCTCGAAAGCGCACCACAGGGCGATCTGGTCGAATTGAGCGACCAGGCGTTGCAGCTCCAGGTAGTGGGCGCCCTGTTCGGCAGCCCGACTTCCGATACCAGCACTGGCGCCGATTCGCTATTCGACTTCCTGGACCCATCGCTGGCTGGGACCACTGCGGCCTCATCTTCATCAGGGCTGCTGCCGACCGACTCCAGCGCCGTGTCCTCCAACAACACGACGATGCTCAGTTCGTTGTTCGACCTTCAGGGTTAAGGCGATTAGTCATAAGGGATGTCCACCTCGGCAAAGCTGCCGGGAGTTGCCGCACCGACCGCTGCGGCGATTTCAGCCGACATCCTGCGTACAAGCCCCCACCGTAGTTGATTCAACACCACGATGGAAATCTTACGCCCATGAGGGTTCTGTTGGTATCGGATATTCTTGTCCGCCGTGACTAGCACGTCGAAGCCAGCTTACTCGGCGACGTTCAGCAACTCTCCGTTTTTCAACGTTGCCCAACCCCGCTCCCTTGCTTCCGTGACGGTGTGGCCTGTGAGCGCACGGACAAGCCCGCGTGGAACATTGTTGTCGAGCAGAATCAGCACATCTCAGAAGCTAGGCTCTTTGTCGAGACTATGGGCGGCGAAGTCGAGCACCGCTTCGATTTCCTCGCGCGAGACGGGATATTGCTCAATAATTTCATCGATGGTCATGCCGTCCTCAAGATTCTCGAAGACGATCTTCACGGGCGTGCGCGAGTTCCTAAAAGTCCACGCGCCGCTCACTTTGCCGGGGACGCTTTCCACAGCGGGGCACTGTGACCAATCGAGAGCTGGCATTCCACTGTCCTCCTTCTTCTCAGAGTAACAGCTTGGCTTATCGAGCCAGCCGAAAATCGAGAATCTCGCCCGCCGCTTTCCGATAGCCACCCGCGTTGCGCAGCGATTCGCCAATCCGCGCCGCCGCCTGTGAATATCGACGGTCGTCGAGAGCCCGTTCGACGGCTTCGCGAAGATCACTCGCGTCCGCATCGCGACCAAGCACGATCCCAGCCCCAAGCTCGGCCACGCGGCTCGCTATCCAGAACTGGTCGGCGCCTTGCGGCGCGACGACCAAAGGAACATTGAAATACAACGCCTCGTTCACGCTGTTCATGCCGCCGTGCGTAACGAATGCGGCCGCGCGTTTGAGGATCTCGATCTGAGGCACAGAAGGCTCAATGACGAAATTGTCAGGCACCGGTCCGGGCGCTTGAAACTTGCGCCCAACCGCCATCACGATTCTCCACGGACGATTCCGAAACGCTTCGACGCACATCGGAAAGAAGCGGCCGCGGTCGCCGTAGATGGTCCCGAGCGAGATGTATCCCAAGGGTTCGCGGCCCAGAAGCTCGAACGGAAACGCTGGCGTCTCGGCGCGCCGGCCGATCGATGGCCCGACGAAACGGAAGCGGTCCGAGTCGAACATTTCCGCCCGGGGCTGAAAGAGGCGCGACGTATACACGAGGTTAAGATCGCCGTAAACTTGCAGCCATTGGTCCGGAGCCAGCCTGGTTACGCCGTGTCGCGCGGCGAAGGCCGAGCACATCGAATCGATGCGTTCAAACCACTCGCGAGCCAAGCCGGAATCGCTCGCGCGGCTCTCCGGATTCGCTCCATAACTTGAAACGATCTCCTGGTTCACCAGTATGCTGGGCACCGAGACCACCGCCGGCAGTGCGAGCCGTTGGGCCACGAACCTCCCCCACGGACTGAAGCTGTCATGCACGATCAACGCTGGACCGAGCGCGCCCACTTGATCGAGTTGCTCCTCCAGCACTGCATCGCTCATGCGCAACAAAGCTTCGAGCGTCGTGGCGATCCTATCGAACGGACCAGGTTCTTCGTCCGGAATATCGAGCCCCTCGGGATAGGGGAAAAAGCGAGCCCCGCTGCCTTCCACGGCTTGCCGAAACCGGGCCGTCGCGAAATAAGCAACCTGCTCGCCCCGGCGCACCAACTCACCCACCACGGGCAGCGTAGGATTCACATGCCCATGCGCGGGAAAACTGAAGAAGATAATCGGCGGCATTGTGTGCGATCGGGCGACTTCCGCTGGACGCTCGAAGCCTGACAGGCGGCTCAAAGATGACTGTTCGCCAGGAACGCCGTGAGCGCCAGAAATACGAATCCGTCGGAGACCATCGCCATGTACTCTTTCGCGTTTTTGCTTTTTTGGAAGACGTGTCCCAGTCCGGCAAGCCCGTAATATAAGCCGCCCACGATAGCGGCGGGGACCATCCAGCCGACCCTAAATAGCGTGCACACCCCCAGCAGACCCATCGACAGGTTGGCGAATCCGACTTCGCGTACGATCGCGAACGACGCAGGATCGTGAATGCCGAAGATCTCGGCCGCGGTGAACCGAGGCTGGAGCACCTGCCGCAAGCCGGCGATGAAGAGCCGGACCCCCACTGCCCAGAAGACAAGCCACCGTCCTATCAGGAAGGAGAACCTCACGGCGTCCCGTGAAAAGGAGGCCTCGATGATCACGGACGCCGCCGGGAAGACGAACAGAAGTAAGATGACGGCGGCATAATACATTCGCTTTCCTAAGCTTACGAAATCCGCAGTGCGCTGAGACAGGCGCCGGTGTGGATAATTGTCGACAGGTGACTAAATAGGGCAACTATCCCTTCGATCTCAAGAATAGGTTGGAGAGAAAGACGATGGAAAAAGTATTCGAAATTTATGCTAAGACAACGCCCGAACACCTCTGGAAGGCGAGCATCTGGAGGTCGATCCGCCGCG
>JBEKHQ010000030.1:0-10521 GCA_050012195.1 Bryobacteraceae bacterium
GCGGTAATGGAGCGCCACGGAATTCGATCGATTCTCAGTTTCGACGCCGATTTTGATCGCTGGCCCGGGATCCAGAGGATTCATCAAGTTTGAGCGGCGGTAGCTCCGACTAGTGCGCTAAATGTCGGTTGAGGGCTTGGAATTTCCCAATAGCTTCGGCCATTTCAAGAGCCCGGTGAGGACACCGAATAGTCCGATCCCAACGAGGACACAGCTAACAGGAAGAGCCGTTAGCATCGTTCGCATGATTGTGGATTGATCAGGGAAGCCCCTAACGAATCATGTATGCGCGTTCAGCCACCATCCCGTATGGGAGGAACGCGCTAAGCCATGAGCCCGCTATTACACGCTGCCACAAGGCAAGTATGCAAGCTGGCCGCGGCGTTGCTAACGCAAAGGTGAGCGCCAAAATCTCTTGTAAATTATCGTTTGCGCCCATGACAAACGCTGAACGAGCATAGGCTAGGCAGCCGGAGAAGCACGCTACAGCCCTGCGGAGGTAGGCTGGAACGTTCGTGAACTTCTGGAAGCCGCATGATTGGTCACTTTCCGTTGTGGCCGAGACCGCCGTCGTATCAACCAACATTTAGCGGGCCACCTAGCGCCGCAAGTCACTTTGCTCGATCCACTAAAATAGAAGCTTGAGGCCGTTCGTCCCGCTGGTCCGAAATCCGCATCTGCTTACCATCGCCGGCAACTTCTGGCCGCGCGACCTGGATCAGCAGCGCTTCCCGGTCGCGGCCAAGCTCTACGAAACCGATCCCGGAGTGCAAGTGCTGGTGCACACGCAGCGTCCGACGACAGTCCAGCCGGTGGCTCAGCTCGTTATGGTCCATGGTCTTGAAGGATCGAGCGACGCCGGTTATGCCCGCAGCCTGGCGCACGCCGCGCTGCTCGCCGGCTGGGCCACGCATCGTTTCAACATGCGCAGTTGCGGGGGCACCGAGCGTTACAGCGACAGAACCCTGTACCATTCCGGCCAAACTTCGGACCTGCTCGCCGTGCTTCGCCAGCTCCCGGATCGCGCGCCCATCTTTCTGGCGGGCTTCTCGCTGGGCGGCAATGTGGTTTTGAAACTGGCCGGCGAACTGGGGGATTCCGCTCGCGACCTGATCGCCGGCGTAGCGGCCGTCTCGACGCCGATCGATCTCGCGGCCTGCGCCAACCGGCTTCAACACCCCTCCAACTTCGTTTATTCACGGCGATTCCTGAAGCGTCTGAAGGAGCGCGTCCGGCTCAAGGAGCGATTGTCACCCGGATCGTTTCATCTCGAAGGCCTTGGCGAGGTGAACACCATCTACGAGTTCGACGACCGTTTCACCGCGCAATCCTTCGGCTTCGGCAGCGCGGACAATTATTACGCCACCCAATCCTCGAATCAGTTTCTGGAGCGCATCCGCGTTCCGGCCCTGTTGGTCCAAGCCAAGGACGACCCGCTGATTCCTTTCGAGGTCTACCAACACCCGGCGTTTTCGCGGAACCCGCATCTGCGCCTGGTTACGGTGGAGCATGGCGGACACCTCGGGTTTCTGTCCAGCGCTCCGCCACGCTTTTGGCTGGACGATGTTTTACTGGAATGGATGACCGAAGTACGGAACACAGCGCCGGCCGCATCCGTCTTATGAGTACAGTGAGTCAAACTGCGTCTTTTCGCGAGGCTGCCGCCGTGGCGGCCGATTCCTTGCGCTCCAGCAAGCTGCGCAGCTTTCTCACCCTGCTCGGAATCATCCTCGCCACCACCACTTTGATCGCCGTCATGTCGGTGATCCACGGCATGGACGTGTATATTGCCAACAGCGTCTCCAACATGGGCGCGGACGGTTTCCGCATCGTCAGAATAGCCTTCCTCGGGAATTTCGATCCCAAGAAATATCTGGAGTTGCAGAAGAAGAACCCGCAGCTGTCGCCGGCGGAGTTCGAATTTCTCAAAAGCAACGCCACGCTGCTCCGCGAATTCGGCATGGGCGCGAGCCGTTCCGTGGGCGTCTCGCTCGGAACCCAGACCCTGACCAGCGTCTCGCTCACCGGAGGCACTCCCAATTGGGCGGTTCTTGCGAACACCGAGATCGCGAATGGCCGCTACTTCACCGACATCGAGAATAACCACAATTCCACCGTGGCGGTTCTCGGAGCCGATGTGAAGAACAGTCTGTTCGGTGACGCCGACGCGCTCGGCAAGACGTTCAAAATCGAAGGCCGGCCGTTCACGGTGGTGGGAGTGGCGGTCCCCAAAGGCAGCGTGTTCGGACAATCGCAGGACGGCTTCGTCGATATCCCGGCGCAAACCTATTTCCAGATTTACGGGTCGCGGCAAGGAATCGGCTACGCCGCCAAGGCGATCGATCAGACCCGGCTCGAGGAAGCCAAGGATGAGATCCGGACGTTGATTCGCGCGCGCCGGCATTTGCGGCCCAATCAGGACGACACCTTCTCGGTCATTTCGTCGGACTCGCTGGTGGGCGCTTGGGATCGTCTGACCGGCGCCATCGCGGCCACGGCGGTGGCGGTCGTCTCCGTTTTCATGGTGGTGGGCGGAGTGGTGATCATGAACATCATGCTGGCGGCGGTGTCGGAGCGCACGCACGAGATCGGAATCCGGAAATCGGTGGGAGCGCGGCGCCAGGACATCCTCAACCAATTTTTGGTGGAGTCTTCCATGCTCTCCGGCATCGGCGGGCTTTTCGGCGTGACGCTGGCCTGGATTGTAGCTTTGCTGGTCAGAACTTTGACGCCCGTGCCCATGGAGATTCCCATTTCGGCGGTTGTGATCGGCCTGACCCTTTCCATGGTGGTCGGGCTGTTCTTTGGAATTTATCCGGCGCAACGGGCCTCTAAACTGGATCCCATCGAAGCCTTGCGGGTGGAACAATGACCCGGGTCGAACTCGCGGCCTCCATCGGGCTGGCGCTGGCCACCGTGCGCGAGCATAAGATGCGCTCCTTCCTCACCGTGCTGGGGGTCATCATCGGGACCGGCACCATCATCGGCGTCGGCTCCATCATCGCCGGGCTGGACGGCGCCATCACGAACGTGATCCGCAGCTTTGGAACCAACACAGCCATCATCTTCAAATTTCCGCTCGGGTTCAACAACGTCAGCCGGGACCAACTGCGGCGCAAATCGCTGACCTACGAAGACGGCGTGGCGATCGCGCAGCGCTGTCCCTCCGTGCTGCTGGTGAGCCCCTACTTGTTTCCGAACTCCTTCGGAATCGGGCCCCCGCAAATCAACCAGGCGCGCTACAAAGGCAACGAGCTCTACCAGCCTCAGATCGGCGGCACTCAGGAATCCTACGCCGAGGGCGGGCAAGCGGAGATGAAGGAAGGTCGTTTCTTCACCGAGGTTGAAGACGAGCATCATCTGCCGGTGGTAGTGGTGGGAGAGGACGTGCCCCGAGCCTTGATGAGCGGTGAAGACCCGGTCGGCAAGTGGATGGATATCAACGGCCACAAATTCCAAATCATCGGTGTGATGCTGCGGCCCGCCGCGTCTTTTCCCGGCCAGGACGACACGCGTCTGATCCTGCCCTACTTCACCATGCGCAAAATGTTCCCCGCCGCCAAGGAGAACATGCTGGTGGTGGTGGCGAAACCCGGCAAGCTGGCCGCCGCCGTGGATGAAGCTCGCGCCGTGATGCGCGTGCAGCGCCGCGTTCCATTCAGCAAACCCGACGATTTCGATATCTCCACGTCCGAGCAAATGGTCGAGCAGTTTCACAGCGTCACGGCGATGGTTGCGCTGGTGATGGTGGTGCTCAGCTCCATCGGATTGCTGGTGGGCGGAATCGGGGTCATGAACATCATGCTGGTGTCGGTGACCGAGCGCACCCGCGAAATCGGAATTCGTAAAGCGATCGGCGCAACCCGGGCCGACATCGTCCTTCAGTTCCTGACCGAAGCGGTGGTGCTCACCGGGCTGGGCGGATTGATCGGCATGACGGTCGGGTATACGGTTTCCTTCGTCTGCCGACTGTTGGTCCCCAGCCTCCCTACCGCCGTGCCGATATGGGCCGCGGTGCTGGGCGTGGTAGTTTCGGTGGCGGTGGGTTTGTTCTTCGGAATTTGGCCGGCGAACAAAGCCGCGCGGCTCGATCCGGTGGTGGCGCTCAGGTACGAGTGATTAGCGCGCGTGGCGCGCGGTCCTGGACGGTCGCGTCGGCCGCTTGCGAACCGGCGTCGCCTCCGTCAGCGGCTTATTGCAATGCAAACAGCGCGTCACGTCGGAGCGCGTCGCCAAATGGCACGACCGGCAGTAGGTCTGCGGTAGCGATACGGTTGAAAGTGCCTGCAACATTTTTACCTTGCTTTGTTTATCGTCCGCTCTTCCGATTACTTTAGCCCAATATGCGAATGGATGAGATGATAGGTTCAGTCGACTGTATGCAAGCGCACGAACAGACCTCTGGATGCCTGGATTCGGCCCGCCGGGCCATGGAAATCGAAGCCGAGGCCATCCACCGGGCCGCCGCGCGTCTGGACGGCAACCTCTCCCGCGCGGTCGATTTGATTCTTGCGAGCCCCGCCAAGGTGGTCGTCACCGGCCTGGGCAAGTCCGGCCACGTCGCCCGGAAAATCGTCGCGACGTTGTGCAGCACCGGCACCCCGGCCGTGTTCCTGCACGCCGCCGAAGCTTCGCACGGCGACCTGGGCATTTACGCACCCGGAGATCCCACTCTCATGATTTCCAAAAGCGGCGCCACTTCGGAACTGCTCGATCTGCTCCCGTTTCTCCGCCAACTTCCTTCGCGGCGAATCGGCATTCTCGGTAATCTCTCCTCGCCCTTGGCGTCGGAAATGGATGCGGTGTTGGACGGTACGGTGGAGCGCGAGTCGGATCCGGAAAATCTGGCGCCCACCGCGAGTGCGACGGTCGCTTTGGCGCTCGGCCACGCGCTGGCCGTGGCGCTGATGCGCGCTCGCAACTTCAATGCCGAGGACTTTGCGCAGCTTCATCCCGGCGGCCACCTGGGGCGTGGTCTGCGCCTGACTGCGCGCGAAGTCCTGCATGCCCGGAGCGAGGTGGCGTGGGCGCATCCCGAGGATTCTCTGAAACAGGTGGTGATTGCAATGACGCATCACCCTCTCGGGGCCGCCTGCGTGGTGGATCGCGAGGGGAAACTGCTGGGCTTGATCACCGACGGCGACTTGCGCCGCGCGCTCCAGGCGCACGACGACATCCGCGCTCTACGGGCCCGGGACGTGATGACCCCCGGCGCAATCACGATCGCGCCCGACACACGTCTTCTGGACGCGCTCAGCCTGATGGAAAATCGGCCGTCCCAGATTTCCGTGCTTCCTGTGGTCGATCCGCAAACCGGCGCCTGCCTGGGCCTCCTCCGGCTGCACGACATTTATCGCGCCGAGTTAGAGTGATTGCTACGCGCTTTGCGCCTGGGCGCGCGGCGGTCTTCCTCCGGCTTTAGCCCTTAATGCTCGTTCGGCCGCTTCCAACAGCTCCGCGGTCTGCGGTACCCGATACCAGCGAACTTCCCACACACTACGTTCGAAAAACGTCCATTCTCCCGCCGGACTCAGTTCCGCGCTCACCAGGATGGCTTCCCCGCGCCGCGTCTCGGACCATTCGACATGAACGCTTGATAGGTTCGCACATTCACTCAAAGTCGTTCTCCCCCTCCCAGCGGCAAACCTCGCCACCTGGGAGTTGTCTTTAAAAATGATTGCCACGTTTCAATTCTATTTCAAATGCACAGATTCTTGTTAAACCGTTCGTACTACCGCGTACTGGCCTACCGCTTGCAACCGCATAATGAGAATGGATGGTCCGCGACACGCTGCTCGGGTTCTTCGACGACTTCGCGGACCTTCCCGACGAATTCCTCGTTCATGACGACGGCTTCCATAGCCGAACTTACCGATACAACGAAGTTGCGGCCCAAGCCCGCGCTTTTGCGTCCCGGATTCGCGCCGCCGGGTTCACCAAAGACGACAAGATCATCTTGTACGGCGAAAACCGGCCCGAATGGATCGTCGCGCTGTGGGGATGCCTGCTCGAAGGTGTCATCGCGGTTCCGCTCGACTACCGATCTTCTCCTGAGTTCGTAGCCAGGATCGATCAAATCGTGCAGGCGCGCGCGATCCTAGTTGGGGACGAGGTTTCACTACCCGTTTCATCGAAAATCTGGACGCTCGCCAGTCTGAATGCCGCCGAGGCGCCCTCACACCCGCCCGTCTCGATTCAAAAGGATCAAGTCGCCGAAATCATATTCACTTCCGGCGCCACCGCCGAACCGAAAGGCGTCATCATCACTCATCGCAACATCCTGGCCAACATCGTTCCAGTGGAGCGGGAAATTCTGAAATACCGCAAGTACGGCCGGCCGTTCCGCCCTGTGCGATTCCTCAATCTGCTGCCGCTCAGCCACATGTTCGGGCAGGCGATGGCTACCTTCATCCCGCCGATGCTTCCGGGGATCGTGGTGTTCATGCATGGATTCAATCCCCGCGAAATCCTGCGCCAGATTCGCACGCGCCGCATCTCGGTTCTGGTCTCGGTGCCGCAAATCCTCGAGATCCTGCGCGAACACCTTCAGCAACGGTTTCCCGAATTGAGGGATTTGCGGCCCGCGCCCGGCCACTGGCTGCGGCGCTGGTGGCGATATCGCAAGGTGCATCGACTGTTCGGCTGGAAGTTCTGGAGCTTCATTGTTGGCGCCGCGCCGCTCCCAGGGGATCTCGAAGCCTTCTTCTCGGAGCTGGGATTCCTGGTGATTCAAGGCTACGGCCTGACGGAAACCGCCCCGATCGTTACGCTGAACCATCCTTTCCACGCTCGCAAGGGGACCGTGGGGACGCCCATCACCGGAGTAGAGGTGAAAATCGCCGATGACGGTGAAATCCTGGTGCGGGGCGAGAACGTGACGTCGGGGTATTATGAGCGCCCCGAGGAAACGGCGAAGGCTTTCAAAGACGGCTGGTTCCACACCGGCGACATCGGCAAGCTGAACGAGAACGGCGGACTGACCATCCTGGGCCGGATCAAGGAAATGATCGTGACGCCCGAAGGACTGAATGTCTTCCCCGATGACGTGGAGGCGGTCCTAAAGCAGCAATCTGGCGTCCGCGACGCGGCCGTTGTCGGTACTGATCGCGTTCACGCCGTCCTGATTCTCGATTCGGCCGCCGACCCGGACGAAATCGTGCGCCGCGCCAACGTTCAGCTTGCCGACTATCAACGCATCCGCAGCGTGTCGCTATGGCCCTATGCCGAGTTTCCGCGCACGGAAGGGACCGGCAAGGTCAAGCGTCACGAGATCGCCAAAGGAACGCCGCCGCCCAAGTCAGCCGGGATTGATCTCAGCGTTCCGCTCGAATCCCTGACCTCGCTCGAACGCGTGGAGCGCATGGTCGCGCTTGGATTGGACGAATCGGAATTCAACGGCGCTCCGGGAGCGTCGCCGGATTCGCACTCCGATTTTCCCGCCTGGAACCGGGGCATCCTGGCGCGCGCTGCTCGTCGCGTTTTCCTTCCAGGATTCCTGCTGCCGTTGACTCGCATCTTCGCGCACGTTCAAACCGAAGGCCTCGAAAACCTGAAAGACGTGGGCGCTCCGGTGATCTTCGCGTCGAATCATCAAAGTTACATGGACGTCCCGGCCATCATGAGCGCGCTGCCGGCGCGCTGGCGATACCTGGTCGCGCCCGCCATGCGGAAGGAATTCTTCGAGGAGCACTTCCATGGGCACAGCTTCACCAACAGCCTGAACTACTACCTTTCCGCGTTGTTCTTCAATGCTTTTCCGATTCCGCAACGGGAACCGGGCGCGCTGGCAACCCTTCGGTACATGGGCGAACTTGTTGCCGCGAAATACTGCGTGTTGATTTTCCCGGAAGGCAGGATGACCCGGCAAGGCGAAATTGCGCCTTTCCAGCCGGGCGTCGGAATGATTGCGTCGAAACTCCAAATCCCGGTGGTTCCGATTCGGATCGAGGGGTTGGATCGCGTTTTGCGCCAGAGCTGGAGGATGGCCCGGCCGGGGCGCGTCTGCATTCGGTTCGGAAAGCCCATGAGCCCGGGTGGCGATGATTACGCCGCGCTCGCTCGCGAAGTGGAACAAGCCGTTCGCAACCTCTGACGCTCATAGCTTCTCGAACATGTCGAGCTGCTCTTTCGGTACTGGCTTCGTTTTTGCGATTTTCCGTAACGGGCTGCCCACGATGCCTAGAACCTGAACTCCGGAAAGCGCCGCTTTGGGAACGAAAATCCGCTGGTTCTGGAATCCGGGATCGGGAGGGATCACCGAAAACCCTTGCGATTCGAGCTGGAGCAGGTTATTTGCCAGCAGGCCGTCCATGGCGTCGCCGTCCCGGAACCGCATCCGGATCCAAAGGCCTTCCATCTTGGGCCGCGTCGTGAACAACCGAAGCTCTTTGCGCGGCTCGCCTTGTTGGAAATCTCTAACAAAACAAACGAACTTTATATCGGCATAAGGGACCATGCCGACCTCGCCGCCGGGGCTCAACAGCTCCAATCCATCCATCAACAAATAGCTCTGAGGATTGACGAAACCCGACAAGGCCTCGCGGTCGAACCGCGTGACGAGCACCTTCTTGGTGGTGGATACCGCCAAATTAATCCTCGATCACGCGCAGGCTTTCGACCGGATGGACCCGGGTTCGCCCCCGTCGGCCGGCGATGTGTACGCGTAGGAGCACTTTTCTTCCAAACAAATTTGCGAATATTGTATCATTGGCAGAATGCGGCCAGTCGCATCTATATCGGCGCATATTCAATCTTTTCTTGAGTTCTGCCGCATCGAGAAAGGTCTGGCGAGAACCACGCTCGAGGCCTATCGTATTGATCTTGAACGATTTGCCGGTTCTTTCCAGGCGTCTGACTCGGTCGCCTCAACCACCCTGGTACGGCGGCACGTCGACTCGCTCTATAAGTCGGGCATGGCCAGCCGATCCATTGCCCGCCATATTACCACCCTTCGGAATCTCTATAAGTTTCTGCTGGAAAACGGTCGAGTGGAGTCCGACCCGACCGATCTTTTGGTCTCCCCGAAACATTGGCACAGTCTTCCTAAATATCTGAATGCCAAGCAATTGAACGATCTGATCTCAACTCCGGATCTGGCTGCGCCGCGTGGCCTCCGCGACAGGGCTATGCTCGAGTTCCTGTATGCCACCGGTCTCAGGGTGTCCGAACTCTGCCAGATTCGCATGGCCGATCTGGAGACCAGGATGGGTGTGGTGCGGGTGGTGGGCAAGGGCAACAAACACCGCTTGGTTCCGGTCGGCAAGGCGGCCCTCGAAGCCGTTGAGCAGTATCTCGCCGCTGGTCGGGCCGGGATGCTGAAGGGTCGTGCCTCGCCTTACCTGTTCGTCACCAATCGCGGCCGGGCGATGACGCGGCAGGCTTTTTGGAAGCTGCTGGCCGGTTACGGCAAGAAAGCCGGGATTTTTCACGACTTGACGCCGCACGTGATACGGCATACGTTCGCCACCCATTTATTGGAAGGCGGCGCCGACTTGAGAAGCGTGCAAACGATGTTGGGGCACGCCGATATCTCCACCACCCAGATCTATACGCACGTGATGCGGTCTCGCTTGCGGAAGACCGTGGACGAACATCATCCGCGAGCATAATTTGTTTTGGACTGACTGCTGTTCGAAATCCGGTGGGGGGTGCGGAGTTGCGAAGCCCGTTTCCGTCGCCGTGGAGAGAGCGATGCGATGAGCGATTACATGTTTATGCTCGACAGCCACCTGAGCGCCGACCAGGCCAGGGTGGTTTCCGAGGTTCAGGCCGCGGCGGTTCACGCCAACTTGAATATTTTCCTTACCGGCGGGGCGATGCGCGACATGCTGGGAGGGTTTCCGATCCTGGAGATCGACTTCACGGTGGAAGGCAACGCCGTGAAACTCGCGCAGACGATCGTCAAGAAGGTGGGCGGAAGGATTCCCCTGGCCGACGAGAACCGCAAAGTCGCGCAGGTGGTTTTTCCCGGCGAAGTGCATGCCACCATCGGAATGGCGCGTCAGGAAAAGTACTCCAAGCCCGGAGCCAAACCGGCCGTGCGTCCGGCTACGATTCACGAGGACCTGCGAGGCCGCGACTTCACTATTAACGCCATCGCGCTCTCGCTCAATCCGGCTTCGCGCGGGCTGCTGCTCGATCCCAACAACGGCGTGGGCGACCTGGAGCGCAAGGAATTGCGCGCGGTCAGCAACTACACGCTCTATGACGACCCGATCCGTCTGATCCGTCTGCTGCGCTTCAAGGTGAGGCTGGGTTACAGCATCGAAGAACGCACCCGCATGCAGTACGACAACGCTCGCGAAGCACAGCTGGAAACCAAGATTCCGCCGGAGGACCTGCTCGAGGAGCTTCGTCATACCGCCAACGAGCCCAACTGCGCCGACGTCGTGAAATTGCTCGAAGAGGAAAAGCTATTGACTCTGTTTTCGCCCGCGCTCGAGGGAGCTAAAGTGAATCACGCCGGTCTGCAAAAGCTGCAAAAGGCGAAGCAGATGGTTCCGTTCGGCGTGAATCTGCACT
>JBEKHQ010000031.1:0-10450 GCA_050012195.1 Bryobacteraceae bacterium
AATCAATTCGCGGGCGAAACGGCAGCCAAGTTGGACGAGACCTTCCAGGGCCTGGCCGATCGGGCGTTGCGATCGAATCAGACGTCTTTTCTGGACGCCGCGCGATCCACGCTCGAAACGGCGCGCGCTCAAATGACAGGCGAGCTCGCACAGAAGCAGACCGCTTTCGAGGGTGTGGTGCAACCGCTCAACCAGTCACTCGCGCGGCTGGAGGCACAGGTTCGGGAGTTGGAACGCGCGCGGGAAAAAGCCTTCGGCGGCATCGGCACGCAACTGGAAGCGCTGGCTCGCGAGACCAGTACTCTTTCCACCGCGCTACGCTCGCCGCAGATCCGAGGGCGCTGGGGAGAAATCACGTTGCGGCGCGTCGCCGAGCTTGCGGGGATGGTGAAGAATTGCGATTTTCAGGAGCAGGCCACGCAGGAGAACGACGGTGTGCGCATCCGTCCCGATATGGTGGTCCGGCTGCCGTCGGGGCGCTCGCTAGTGGTGGACGCGAAAGTCCCGCTGACCGCATATCTGGACGCCGCGAGCGCCACCGATGATCTCTCGCGCCGGAACGCGCTCCAGCGGCATGGTCAGCAAGTGGCCGAGCATGTTCGGCAATTGTCGAGCAAGCAGTATTGGAGCCAGTTTCAACCGGCGCCGGAACTGGTGGTGCTGTTCCTTCCCGGCGATCATTTCTTCAGCGCGGCTCTGGAAGCGAATCCCGAGTTGATCGAGGATGCTCTCGCCCGCAAGGTGCTGATCGCCACGCCGGTCACGCTGATCTCCGTGCTGAAGGGCATCGCATATGGATGGAACCAAGAGCAGTTGGCGGAAAATGCGGAACAAATCCGGCAGGTCGCCTCGGAGCTATACGATCGTGTGCAACTGGTTCACGATCATTACGCCGACACCGGGCGTCTGCTCGAAAAGACCGTGGAATCGTACAATCGCTCGGTGGGATCTTGGGATTCGCGGCTGGTGCCGGCGCTGCGAAAGATGCATGAACTGGGCGTGGCGAGCGGCGAAGAACCGCAAGCACCGGAGCAGATCGATCTATTGGCGCGGCGTCCGCGGGCGGTCGGCGGGTTCTAGGGTAACGGGCCCTACGACATGTCGATGACGTGGAACGTGAACCGTTCCGGCGGCAAATAAGAGACGGGATCGGGGCTCATGTGGGCCCAGGTCTGATAAGCCGTGGACGCCACGCTCGAATTCAAATAGAACAGGAACTGATTCGAGAAACAGGATAGCGGCGGCGGCTGGCGGAAAGTAAGCCGCAGACCCACGGCCTTCTCTAGCGTGACACCGTCGCTTGAAACGGCTTTGTCTTCCAGGAGATTGACGAAGCTTCGGCGTCCGGCGTGCGGCCAAACATCCGGGCGAAGAAGATTGCGGAGTTCCAGGCGAGCGCCGAACGTCATCTCGCACTGCCGGATCCATTCCAGAATGCCGTCGCCCCACTGCCACTCGGTGACGAAGCGAAGATATTGATCGGAGAGATTGATGGCCAGATCCATCCGGCGCCGATCCGATTCCAGATCCAGCGCGAGGCCCTCGACACCGGGAGCGGCCATCATGTCCTCCGATTCGATGAGATCGGTGGCCATCCCCATCACGCGGTCCAGGCGTTTCACCTTGGGTGTGGTACTCACCAGCAAAGGCGGCAGTTCGTGCGTCTTTTCTCCGGGAACTTCAACGAACTTTCGGTCTCCCAAGATATCCATAATCCACGACCTGATTTTCTCATCGACTACAAGGTCGCAAATCTACTGCCTACTTAAAGGACGCAAATGCCTATCCAGCCGTTTCAGCGCCCGGCCAGCAACGACAAGGTTAAATCAATTCTGCAAGATTTGTTGCAACTTGTAAAGGGCGAAATGACGCCCTGGTACCAGAAACCCCGGTTATTTCGTGCTGGTTACGGGTTTCGCCTTGGATTTCGCCGGCGCGGGCTCGGGCCGCCAGAAAGCGGGATCTTCCTCCTCGGTCTCCTTAGTGACGTAGCTCATGCTGGGGCTGACCGCAAAGAGAGTGCTCTGGATGCTCTCGAATACGTCCCCCTCGCCCTTCGTCAGCCGCCGGAAATTGTCCGACCCTATGGCGTCCGCCATGGCTTTGTCGCGGGCCGGCTCGCTGTCCAGGTCTTTGAGTGAACCCATGGGCTCTAGAAACAGGTACGTGCCTACTGGGGCTCCCGCTATGACTTGATAGGATATCAAGCTCCCGTCCGACATCGCCTTCCTTAATCCGCTCACGATCATCTTGGCGCCCGCCGTGAAGTCTTCTTCATGTCCCAGGCGAAGCCTATGAGTGGAGATCATGAAATAGCGCGTCTTGCCGAGCGACACCGCGTTGGCGGCTAGATAACTCAGATCGGGGCGATAGACGGCGGTCATGCTGTGGGAATTGGTGCGCAACTCGCCATCGCGCGCTTCCACGGGTTCGAGTTCATTCCGCACCTGACTGTCCAGCTTGTCCGATTCTTCCATATTGGCGAAGGACGTAAAAGCGTCCATGAACCAGACTTCGTTCGGGCCTGATTCCGCGCTAAGCGACAGGTAGTGGAACGGAACATTGTTCTTGCGCATTACGCCGGCGTATTCCTGTTCCACTTTCCGATGGGCAGCGCCTTTCCCTTCCTTGATGGATTCGCGGGAAATCTGAAGCACGGTCGGTGGCGCGATCGACTGCGCAAAGGCAATACTCGCGAGCGGGGCGGCAAGCCACGCTATAAGCAACCTACGTTTCATGATTCACCCTCCGTTACGATCCAGAGATCGAAAGTGCGTTCAGTGTATCCCAACGCCGCCGGGCGCGCAAGCGGCGACGACAACAGGAGGGAACCGATTTCAGAAAAACTATTTCGGATGGTACTTGATGTCGTCCATGAGGTAAATGTTGCCCACGATCTTGAAGTAAAAGCGCCAGGTATAATTCACGCGAGCCTGCCAAAGGTCGCGGGCTTCGTCGTATTTTTCGCGTGGAGCGAAGGGTGATGCAAGTTCTGGAGCAACAGCTTCGACTGCTTATTGAAGGCCTCCTGGACGGCTTTCGGCGCCTTGAAATAGCTCCTCCAAGAAATGCTTCGAGTAGTCCAGAATCATTTCGCCGCGCGTTTATGTTTCTTCTTGCGCATCCTGGCCGTTTCCGCGCGTAGAGACGCCACAAACGCTTCGTGGGTTTTAAACGGGCCGTACGAACGGTCTTCCTTGTAATCCTTTTCGCTCGCCGCGATACCGCGATCGATGGCGCGGCGTTCGGCGGGTGTGTACTGATCGTCTGCCGTCGGCAGTTTGGGGAGGATGGTGATGACGCCATCTGACACCTTGACTTCAAGTTCTTGGCCGCTCGTAAAACCGGCCCTGCGCAGGGCGGCAGGGGGAACGACAACGGGTGGTTTGTTTTTGACAGCAACGGTCATATTATAGTGTGCAAACTTTATCTTCACGATAGCAGGTGTATGAAGGCCGTCAAGCTCCGGCGGCGGCAGCTGTCGATTAGGTGTTGGCTGCCGACGAGTCCTCTGCTCGCCAGCGACGGCCGGCGCGCCGGATCGTGAGCTTCTGCCGCTTCTTCGGACGGTACTCCGCCGCCGGCCCTTGCCCGTGGGCACAATGGTAGAGTGAATCCGTCCATGGTGAAATGCAGCCGCTGCTCGGCCGACAATCCCGGCGACAGCCTATTCTGCGCCCGATGCGGGGCGTCGCTCACGGCGCGCTCGCCCGCTTCGGAGATCCCCACGGAAGCCTCTATCGCGGCGAGTTTGGCGGCGCGTCGGCCAAGCACCCTCACCTCGGATTCGTCCGAAGAAGGCCGCTTTGTGCCGGGTACGCTGCTGGGAGACCGATACCGCATCATCAGTCTTTTGGGCGCCGGAGGAATGGGCGAGGTTTATCGGGCCACGGATCTCAAGCTCGGCCAGGCGGTAGCGTTGAAGTTCCTCCCCGAGGAGATGGCCCGCGATCCTAAGGCGCTCGGCCGTTTTCACAACGAGATTCGCATCGCCCGGCAAGTCGCGCATCCCAACGTGTGCCGCGTTTACGATCTGGGCGAAGCGGAAGGCCATCCGTATCTGTCCATGGAGTACGTGGACGGCGAGGATCTGCACTCGTTGTTGCGGCGCATCGGACGTTTGCCGTCCGATAAGGCCATCGAAATCGCGCGCAAACTCTGCGCGGGCTTGGCGGCCGCGCACGACCGGGGCGTGCTGCATCGCGACCTCAAACCTTCCAACATCATGATCGACGGACGAGGCCAAGTGTTGATCACCGACTTCGGGTTGGCCGGTCTGATGGGCCAGATCGAGGGCGCGGAAACCCGCAATGGCACGCCCGGATATATGGCGCCGGAGCAGCTGTCCGGCAAGGAAGTGTCGGCCAAGAGCGATATCTACGCCTTGGGCGTGGTGCTGTACGAAATGTTCACCGGCAAGCGGCCGTTCAACGCATCCACGCGAGCCGAGCTGATCCGATTGACCGAAGAGGGAATGCCGCCCGCGCCTCGAAGCATCGTCAAGGACATCGATCCGGCGGTGGACAGCTTGATTCTAAGGTGTCTAGCGCCCAATCCAAACGACCGGCCGATGTCGGCGTTGGCCGTGCTGGCAGCGTTACCGGGCGGCGATCCATTGGCGGCGGCGCTGGCTGCCGGTGAAACGCCGTCGCCTGAGATGGTGGCGGCGGCAGGCGACAAGGCTGGATTGAGGCCGCGCGCGGCCATCGCCTGGCTGGCTGGAATCCTGGCGGGGCTGGCGTTAGTGATGCTTCTCGAACGAAGCATGAATCTGCTCACGAGAATTCCATTCGATCATTCGCCGGAAGTGCTGGCGGAGAAAGCCGCCGAAATACTTCCCCGACTGGGGTACGCCGACCGCCCCGTTTCGAGCGCTTACGGCTTCGCCTACATTGGGGGCGTCGCGCGTTACTTATTGCGTAACGGTTCCGGCCCACTGCAGGATCGGTTCGCGCGCGGCAAGCCGCCCACCATATCTTTCTGGTATCGATCCAGCCCCGTGCCCCTGGCGCCTCGCAGCATGTCCGACTTGTTGCGCGTCACGCCATCCGATCCGCCGGAGGACGTCCCGGGAATGCGGGAGGTGGTGGTCGATCCGGAAGGAAGTTTGCTCAGCCTGCTGGTGGTGCCTCCGGCGCTGTCCCCATCGGACGGAACCCCGACTCCTCCCGCATGGAACAGCCTATTTCAAGCGGCCGGGCTAGACTTCGCGCGCTTTCAACCGGACACTCCGCGCTGGACCCCGAACGTGATGGCGGACGCGCGCGCCGCTTGGACCGGCAGTTATCGGGAAGCGCCGGAGGTCCCATTGCGCGTCGAAGCGGCCGCATTTCAGGGAAAGCCGGTCTTCTTCGCGGTCACCGGACCTTGGACGCAGGCCCCCGCTCCCACCGACGGCGACAGATCCACCGGCGACGTAGTGTACCTGGCGCTTCAAATCATCGTGATCTTTGGATCCGTTCCGTTCGCCCGCTATAACCTGCGTTTAGGACGCGGCGATGTGCGGGGAGCTATCCGGCTGGGTCTGTTCGCTGCGTCGTTGGGGATGGCAACCTGGCTTATCGGAGGGAGCCACGTCGCGGACGTGCGCGAGGTCGGCCTCTTTTTCATGGCGGCGATGCGGGCTACGTTCCTCGGCGCCATGATGGCGGTCATATACATCTCGCTCGAGCCGTTCGTGCGGCGTCGCTGGCCGCAAACCATCATTTCGTGGAGCCGCCTGCTGGCAGGTGAGTTTCGCGATCCACTGGTGGGTAAAGACATATTGATCGGCGCTTGCCTGGGCGTATCGTTGTCGGTAATCCAAGCAGCGGGGTCGTCGCTTTACCGGGTATTCGGAATTCCAGCCGTCCGCACCACCGTCCGAGAAAGCGTCCTCTCCGGCACAAGGTCCATGGTGGGCTACGGGCTGTTCGAGATTCAGGATGCGCTCTATAAAGCGATCGGGATACTGTTCTTGATCTTTCTGGCGAGGACCCTGCTCCGCAAGCAATGGCTGGCCGCCGGCGCGATCACCTTCGCTCTGGCATCCATGGAAGCTCCCAATGCAGGCCTTCCCTACATCGCCTGGCCCGTCAACCTGCTTTTCTTCGCGGTGATGGTATTGACGCTGATGCGATTCGGCCTGCTCGCCGAAGTGGTTGCCATCTTCACTACCATCGCCGCCGGCTCGTACGCGCTCTCGCTAAATTTTTCGGTGTGGTCTGGAGAAATCGCGTTCGCATTTTTCTTGCTGCTGGCGCCGGCGCTGTACGGCTTTCGGACCGCGCTCGCGGGTCAGACATTATTCACGGACGAGTAACCGCGCGAGAGCCCGCTAACGCTGTTCCTTCTGCGCTTCCGCTTCGACGGCGCGCATCACTCGCAGCGTGTTTTCGCCATAGATCTTGCGGATGTCTTCGGCCGAATATCCCTTTTCGAGCAGAGCGCGCGTCAGGTTCGGGAACTTCGAAACATCCTCCAGGCCCACCGGCGTGCAGAAAACGCCGTCAAAATCGCTGCCGATGCCAGCCGCGCCGACGCCCGCGATTTTTACGATGTGATCGATATGGGCAACGACGTCGGCCAGCGTCGCGGGCGGAACATTCTTCCGATATTCGGCGATGGTGGCGTCATCGCCGTGCGCCCCGGGCAGCGTGCTGGCCTGGACGTTCTTGCCGGCGTCGGCTGACCGTTGCGAAAGAAATCCGCAATTGAAATTGACTTGAATCACGCCGCCTTTCTTGGCCAGCGCTACGATCATCTCGTCGGTCATGTTGCGCGGCACGTCGCACAGCGCGCGGCAGGAGGAATGCGAAGCGATGATCGGCGCCGTACTGACGCCCAGCGCGTCCCAAAACGTTTTGTCGGCCACATGCGAAATGTCCACCAGCATGCCCAGCCGGTTCATCTCGCGAACCACCTGCCTGCCGAAATCGGTGAGGCCATTGTGATGCGCGATACCCGCTTTGTCGAAATCGCCCGAGGAATCCGCCCAATCGTTGGTGTTCGAGTGCGTCAGCGTCATATAGCGAATGCCGAGGTCGTAGTAATCCCGCAGCAGGCGCAGACTGTCCTCGATGGCATGCCCACCTTCGATGCCCATCAGCGCGGCGATCTTGCCTTGTTTGTGAATGCGCTCGATGTCGTCCGCGGTGGTGGCTAGAACGAAATCGTTGGGATAGCGGCCGATAATGTCGTGGCGCACCGTATCGATCATTTCGAGCGTGCGATGAGCGGAGCGATTGCCTTTGACGTAGTCGCCCGAAACGTAGACGGCGAAGAACTGCGCGCCGACACCGCCTTCCTTGAGCGCGGTGACATTGGTGTGGCCGTCGTTCTTGGCCTTGCCGATGTCGTAGCCGTCGACGGTGCGGCTGGTGATGTCGTTGTGGGTGTCGATCAGGATAGCCGAACTGTCGACGCGCCGGACATCGGCGTCCGAAACGGCGCGCGACTGGGCGAGCGCCATGGAAATTACAGTGACCAATATCGCGACCAGCGGCGCGATACGGCGAGGCAGGATCGGCGTCATGCCTATATCGTAACGGAGGACGAGGGATCGCGAGCAGGCAGGCCGTGCAATCCGCGCAGCGGCGAGACGATCAGCCACAAGCTCGAACACGCGATGCCGATCATCGCGATCCCGATGGTTCCGCGCACGCCGGCGCGTTCGGACACCAAGCCGCACACCGCCGCGCCGATCGGATAGATGCCGAGCGTCAGTAGTTGCATGGCGCCGTTCACGCGTCCCAGCAGGTGATCGGGCGCGATGGTCTGCCGCAGCGTGACCGCATTGATGTTGAAAACCGTGAAGGCAGTGTCGCCGCCGAGTTGCTGGACGGCCAGGAACAGCGCCGCCGCCACAACGGGCCCGTGCGCGAGCGGCAGCATCGAATAGCACGCCACCACGATCAATATTGACCCGATCAACGTCGGCCCCCAACCGAAGCGTCGCGCGGCCGCCGGCGCTAACGACGCGCCTAGCATGGAACCTACTCCGCCGAGCGCGACCAAAAAGCCCAGCAGCGCCGGCGAGAAACGAAGCACGCGAATGGCGTAGAGCACGTACAGCGGCCCGATGAATCCAAAGAAAAAATAAGCGGTGGCGGAGAAACAAGCCAGCGGCCGCAGCAGCGGGTGTCGAAAAATGAAGCGCAGACCCGCTACGGTTTCTTGTCGGAGGTGGTGCGCCGGCGGCGTGGCGGGAGCGGGCTCCGGTTTTCGAATGAGCCACACCGAGAGCGCGGAGACCAGGAACGACAACGCGTCGAAAAGAATCGCGATCGGCGCGGTGATCAGTTGCACTAGAACCCCCGTCAGGCCGGGTCCGGCGATTTCGGCGGTGGCGCTGCTCATGGCGAGTTTGCTGTTGGCCTCCAGCAGGTTCGAATGCTCCACCAGGCTCGGCACGTAGCTTTGATAGGCGACGTCGAAGAACACGGTGCAGAATCCCGCGAGCGCGGTCACCACATAGAGTTGCGCCATGGACAGCCGATGCAAGAGCGCCGCGGCCGGAATCGACGCCAGCAGCGCGGCGCGCGCCAGATCAGCCGCGATGAGAATCGGACGGCGGCGCACCCGGTCGGCCCACCCGCCCGCGGCCAGGCCCATCAGCAGCACCGCCGCCGCGCCCACGGCCGTCATGAATCCCATTTGCGCGGGGCTGGCGTTCAACACCAGCACGGCGGCGAGAGGCAGACCGTCGCGCGTGATCCTCGACCCGACCTCCGAAATGGTCTGGCCGGTCCAGAGTTTCAAGAAGTCCGGATGCCGCCACAGGCCGCCGAATCGGGACTTGGGTTTCACGTTAGTGATACAATCCACCCTTTGCCATGAAACAAAATCTCGCCGCCGAAATGCTTGCCGAATTCCTGGGGACCATGGTGCTGATCCTGTTCGGCGACGGCGTGGTCGCGATGGTGCAGTTGTTCGGTCATGGCGTCCCGGGCGAAGTGGTCAACGGTGGATTCACCAACATCACGCTGGCCTGGGGATTGGGCGTGACGATGGGCATTTATGTCGCCGGAAGGATCAGCGGCGCTCACCTCAATCCGGCGGTTACCATTGCGCTGGCCGCTTTTCGCGGATTCCCCTGGCGTAAGGTGATTCCTTATTCTATCGCTCAGGTGGCCGGTGCATTCGTCGCCGCCGGTTTGGTTTTCTGGAATTACCATCCGGCATTCATGGCCGCCGATCCGAAGCTCGAGCATACGGCCGGCGTATTCACGACGTTTCCGGCATTTCCCGCCGTGGTCTCCGCGGGGCTCCTGGATCAAACCATCGGCACGGCTCTGCTCTTGCTGCTGATCTTCGCCATCACCGACGAGCGCAACCAGCCCCCCGCCATCCTGGCGCCGATTCTGATCGGCTTGGTGGTGGTAGGGATCGGAATGTCGTTCGGCGGCATGCACGGTTATGCGATTAACCCGGCCCGCGACTTCGGTCCTAGGCTGTTCACCGTAGTGGCCGGATTCCGGAACAACGGGCTGACGGACGGCAAGTCGACGTTCTGGGTGCCGATCGTGGGGCCGATCGCGGGCGGGCTGATCGGCGGGCTGGTTTACGACATGGGTATTCGGAAGTTCCTTCCGAAAGCTTAACTAAACCGACCTTAAATTCCATTCGTACGCGAATCTTTCCGTTTCGCCAAACAATAGTCAAGTGTCATATCTTTTTAACTTGACTAATGTTTGTAATTAGTGAAATCTTTTCTGTGCGCCTATTTTCTTGCTCATCGCTTTGAGCGGGAAACCACTGAGAGACTGCCAACTCTTCTCGGCAAGGCAAGCGCGTCAACAAGGAGGACAAATGGCCAGCAAACCCGCTATGTCCGCGAAGACCGTTCGAATTCCCATAACCAACGTATTCGGCGGAGGCGACTATACGGCGCAGATCTCCATTGGCAGCCAGAACACCGTCGTGAACGTCATTATGGATACGGGTTCGAGCACCTTAGCCGTGAAACAGGGAAATTATAAGCCGAAATCCGACAAGAACCTGACGCCTACCGCCTACGCTCAGGATGTCACCTACGGTACCGGCGGTTGGGCCGGCCCCGTGGTGCAAACCACCCTGACCATGGGCGTACCCGGCAACACGGTGACGTTAACCAAATCCCCTATTGCCGTCGCGGTCGACCAACAACCGCACAATTTCGGCGCCGCCGACGGCATTCTGGGCCTGGCCTACAACTCGCTGAACAACGCCTTCAACCTGCAGGCCTACCTACAGGCGCGTGGCATCAATCCAGCGGTGACCTATCCATGGCCGTTTCCCACCCGCAATTCCAGCGCCGTCCTTGCGCAACTCCAGCAGTTGTTTAGCAAAATGCCGCAAGACGACATCCCGCCGTATTTTACCGAGGTCGAATCGAATGGAATTACCGCCAATAAGTTCGCCTTTTATACGCTGCGGTCCGTCCCCAGTCTCGCGGGTGGCGGAAACGTCGCGGATAATGCCCTGAACAAAG
>JBEKHQ010000032.1:0-10385 GCA_050012195.1 Bryobacteraceae bacterium
AAGGATCGGCCAGTTCCTCGACGATGTTGCGATCGAGTTCGGTGTCCTCGCCGCTCAGCTCCAGATCCACCTGCTTGGACGCCTTGCGCGATAAATCCCGGACCAGCCGCGCCGTTTTCTGAAAAAGCTGGCCGACCGGGATCATGCGCATCGACATGGCGGTGCGCTGCACTTCGTCGGTGATCCGCGCCAGTTGAGAGAGATTGCGGGCCAGCCGCGGCTTCTCTGCGGCGTGCAGGTCCGGATCGTGATTGACCAGCGATTGCGCGATCACCATCTCGCCGACCATGTCCACCAGGTAGTCCAGTTTGGCGGTATCCACTTTGATGGACCGGGCGTTCGCGGCCCGTCCTTCCGTCGCGCGGGAGGCTTCGGGGTTCTCGCTCGCGACGGGCGCGGCGCTGGGTTCGGGCGCTAGATCCGGGGGCGCGGACGCGAGTTCTCGCGCCAGATCGAGGAGTCCGTTGGTTGGAGTCTCGGCCGGGGCCGGCTCTTCGGGCGCCAGCAGAAATTTTCCGCCCAACTCGGATGTGGTTGCGACAGGAGCGGTCGCGCTGGGGAGCGAAACCGTCACTTGCGTTGCGGTCCCCGCCGGGTTCGCCAGCTCCCGGATTGCGCTCACCAGCGCCGCGGGATCGGCCACCGAGGGAGTTTTCCCGCTCTGCAGCATGGCTTCGAGCGCCGCCATCCATCGGCTGAGATAGTCCTTGCTTTCGAGAACCCGGTCGATCACCAGCGAAGTAATGGCGAGCTGCGAATTTCGCGCGAGATCCAGTATGGTCTCTACCTCATGCGCGACGTCGCGCACCGCGTCTAAATCGAGAAAACCGGCCATCCCCTTGATGGTGTGAAAGCCGCGAAAGACGGCATGAATCGCTTCGGCGTTGCCGGGATCCTGGTCGAGCGTCAGCAGTTGCAGCTCGATCGAGGTCAAGTGTTCCCTGGACTCGAGGATAAAATCGCCCAGTAGCTCTGGATCGTTGGCCAGCGGGTTGGTGGCCGGCGCCGAAACCGGCTTGTCCGAAACCGCGGGAAGTTGGTCAGATTGTGAAGGCATTGGGCGCACGCTCCCGTTTCAAAACGATCCCAGTCCCTCGACGTCCTCGACGGCGAGCACTTTGTCGATGTCCAGCAGGATTTTCACCTTGCCTTTGATCTTGGCCATGCCGAGCAAGTAGGGAGTCGCAACGCCGCTGCCGAAGTCCGGCGTGTTTTCGATCTCGCCGCTCTGCAACGTCAGGACTTCGGATACCGCGTCCACGATCACGCCGATCTGCACCTTACCGGAACCGCTCTCGATCTGCACCACTATGATGCAGGTGCGTTGCGTATATTCGATCTCGGGCAATCCGAATTTCAGACGCAGATCCACCACCGGGATTACCTTGCCTCGCAGGTTGATCACGCCCTTGACGTATCCGGGTGTCTGCGGCACCGCCGTGATCTGCTGAACGCCCATGATCTCGCGCACTCTCAGGACTTGAATCGCGAATTCCTCGTTGCCCAGCCCGAAGGTCAGATACTTGCCCGCCCTCTGATCCACTTTTTGCAGATTCGCTGGTTCGTTAACTGTCATCGTTTCCATCGTCGTCTCCATTGACTAAGTTCCCTGGCCTTCTCAACTGAAATTCTGCACATGCGGAATCGGAAATGCCGAGCGCGCCTCGCGCCGGCCCGCGTCCGGATTGGGCACCAAACAAATCTGGACGCAGATTCGATCGTCGCCCAGCATAAACGGAACCACGGTCCACTCCTGATTGCGCGCTCCGCGGGTTTGAAAATTGCGGCCGTAAATTATGGTGGGAGTGCTCAGCCCCATCGGCCCCAGTTTTTCCTCGAGCTGAGTCTTTACGTTGCCGATGATCATGTTGGTTATTTCCGCCACCGAGTCGAGCACGTCTTCGGTTACGGCCTCGTATTCCGTCATTAGGAAATGGGACGCCATTTTGCAGGCGCACCTCGCAGTGCAGGACAAGCTTCCGGAACCAAGCCAGCTGCCCGCCAGGCCGACAATCGAAACCACGCCGGACGCCGGCACGGCTTCCTCTTTTTCGACGAAGACCTCGCCGGCCGTGACCTGGAGGTCCATCATCGTGGAAAACACCGCCTCCGTTGAAGTTTGGATCGCCCGCACTAATTCGGATTGCGTCATCGCTTGTTCTGTTGGGGTAGTTTCGAGCATGCTGAATTTCTTGTCCTCTCTATATAAGTCCGACCAGCTTTTCCTTGATCTGCTCGGCGGTGAAGGGCTTACGAACGTACCCGGAAGCGCCGCGCTCGACCGCTTCGAGGACCTTCGCGTGCGCGCCTTCGGTGCTCACCATGAGAATGGGCAGTTTCGCCCAGGCCTGATCGGCCCGCACGCGCGTCAGGAATTCCAGGCCATCCATATTGGGCATATTGATGTCCGACAGAACCAATCCCACGGTCTGGCTTTTCAAAATCTCGAGGGCCTCCGCTCCATCGCCCGCTTCGTACACCGCGCCCAGGGGAATTTCCGCCTGCCGCAGCACGCGTTGCAGGATCTTCCGGATCGCGGCAGAGTCGTCTACAATCAGAACGTCCAAGGTTTTCGCACTGCCTCCTAGTTTTTCTTATCGGACGATGAGGCGTTTCCTTAGTCCGAAGGTGCGCGATTGACGGGGGAACGGTGGGATTGTTTCCGGTTGAGGATTCCGGGGGCCTTCAGGAACTTGCGGTCCCGGCCAGGATGACGGCGATAGGCGTGTCGCCGAGCTTGGTCTCGAGCACCCAGTCGTCGCCTTGCCGGCTGAAACCCGCCGCGTCGTTGGCGTCTTTCCAAACGCTCAACACAGCGGGGTGGGCCGTGTGCGAGGCCTTCTTGCTCAGGCGGACCAAGGCGTCGAAGCCCGGCGTGAAATTGGGGTCCTGGTCTTCGGAAGCCGGGGCGAGCAATAAGAAATCGCGCCGCGGCGCGGCCCCTTCGTGATCGCCGTTCATCGGCATGACTCCGTATCGCAAGGTATAGACGCCGGCGGGGATGGTTTGGCCGCGCCGATCCGAGCCGTCCGCGTCGAACCGCATCGCTCCCACCAGCGCCCCCCGCGGTATGGCGGAGAGCGTCACATTCCGATCGGATGTGGGCGCCACGGAAGGCGGATTGCTTCGAAACCAGATCTCGCAGTAAGGCTGGCCGTCGTGGCTGATTTTGAAGCCGCTCCGTTCGAGGAGCTGTTGCATCGCGGGCGCCAGTTCCGCGGGCGGCGCACCGGCGGCATCCGCTCTATATTGGCCGAGCGCGCCAACCGAACTTAACAGCCAGAGCAACAGCGGAACGATTCTCGGCATGCTTTCATCGTACTCACTTGGGGTTGGGCGTCGTTACTTCATGAGGTTCGCCAGCTGCTGGTACATCATTATGCAAGCCGGGCCGAGCGTAACCAGCAGCACGGAGGGGAAAATCAAGAAGAACACCGGAAAGATCAGCTTGACGCCGACCTTGCGGGCTCTTTCCTGAGCTTGTTGCCGGAAGCGCGTGCGCAGGTATTTGGCGTGCGACCGCAACGCCGGACCGATGCTCGCGCCGAAGCGATCGCTGTCCACCAACAGGTTGGCCAACTTTCGCAACTCCGCTTCCTTGCAGCGCGCGCCGAAATTGCGGAACGAATCGGTGCGGCTTCCGCCGGTTTTGAGTTCCAGATAGAGCTGCGCGAGCTCGGCGCTCAGATCCGGGTGGGTGCGTTTCAGGCTGCGGCTGGCGTCGGCGATGGACTGATCGAGCGATTGTCCGGCTTCCATTCCGAGAACCATCAAATCCACGCCCGGCGGAATTCCGCTGCGCAGCCGCCCAGCCCGGGCGCGCTGGCGCGAAGCGAGCACGCGATCCGGAACCATGAATCCCAGGCCCAGTCCGCAAAGCGTGGGAAGCAGCGCCGACGCCGGGTCGCGATGATAGACCAGCGCCAGGATCGCCGCCAGGCCCGCCAAAAACAGGGCGCTACCGCACTTGATGCCATAAAAAGCGGGAAGCGCGGATGGCCATCCATATCCGGCCGCGACCAGGCGTTGACGCACGGGGTTGCTGTCGTTCCTGGCGCCCGGAAAATTTTCGCCGATGGACCGGAATACGTCCAGAAAAACCGCTCCCGAGGCCGGCAGCTTAGGCTCAGACGACAGGCCGTCGGAGACTTGAGCGCCGCGCCGGTCGAGCGTGCGTTGAAAGAAATAGCCGGCCGCGAGCACGGCCGTAAGGACAAACGCGAAAAAGCCCGCGGCCAGCCCTAATTCGTTCATACGCTTATATCCACCACCCGGCGGATCACAAAGTGCGCGCCCACCAAACAGACCACCGCGGCGGCTATCAAATATTTGCCGTAGGGATGGTAGAACAGAATCGCGAGGTAGGACGGATTGACGATCATCATCATCGCGGCGATGGCGATCGGCAAGACCGTCAAGACCGCGCCGGTCAGCTTGCCGTGAGCGGCCAGAGCCCGCACCTCCCCTTTGAGCGAGGAAGCCTCGCGCATGTTTTCCGCCAGCTTCAGCAGCACCTCGTTCAACTTTCCCCCGGTCCGGCTTTGCAGCTCCACGGCGGCCGCGAACAGGTTCACTTCGAGCAACGGCACTCGCTCGGCCAGGTTGTTCAGCGCGTGCTGCCAGGAAGTCCCCAGGTTCCCTTCAATCGCGGTTTGACGCAGCTCCATCGCCACCGGCTGCTCGCATTCCTCGGCCACGATTTCGAGCGCGCCGCCGAAGGTGTGCCCGGAACGGAGCGAACGGGCGAGAGAATCGAGCGCATCCGGGAAATTTTCCTCGAATTCGCGAAAGCGTTTCGCTCGTCGCCGCAGGATGTAGAGATAGGGCAGGGAGGCCACGCCGGCCGCAATCAGGAGATCGGCCCATCCCGGTATCCAGTCGAATTGCATGGCGATGCCCTGAGCGACGCTGGCGGCCAGCAGCATTACCAGCGTGACGCGCCCCACCGACCAGGTGAGGTCCGCTTGCAGCAGATGGCGATGCATAATCCGGATGAAATCCGAACGTTCGAGCAGTCTGGCCCACGGCGAAATCGTGCTGAGGCTTTCGTCCTTGAGCAGGCGGGGACTAGAGTCCAGCAAGTGTTCGGATACGTCTTCGGCTCGCGCTTCCGCGCCCAATCGTTCCAGCGCGAACCAGGCGATGAGGACGGCCAAGCCGGCCGCCAAAAACGTCGTGATGAATACCAGGATCGAAGAGAGCGCCAGCACTTATCGCCCCTGCGTACGCTGAGCGAGCACCGGGGCGCCGTCCTTGGCCGCTCCGGCGGTTACGAAGATTGCCAGAGATCGATTGCTCCAGGAATGTCCGGGAAAAAGTCCTTCGAGCGCCGCGCGATCGGAGGGCGCGTCCAGGATTCCCTTGATGAGAAAGCTCCCGTCGCCCGGCATGTCCGCGCTGTATGTGCTGGTCTCGATTCCATCCTTGGTCTCGATGCGGATTTCCGGCGCGACGCGCAACTTGCGTTTCCCGGCGTTCCCCGCTTCAGGAGCGAATTGAACGCGCAGGCGGCAAGCTCCGGAGCCGGCGCGAAAACTGACCGAGCTTCCCTGAGCAGTATCGAGCGATCGGGCGGAAACGATTTCCAACTCGTGTTTCGCGGCCAGCCGATCCAGCATTTCGCCGGCATCGGTCAAAGAGGGAAACGCGCTGACGCGCAACGAATCGCCGCCCTGAGACCCGATCAATTTGGCGTTAATCTCCTCCATCGCCGCGCTGCTCGCGTCGAGCACTTGTACTCGAATTTCGAGGCCTGGCTCTACGGAAGCCGTGGAAGCCGCTACGCGGGGCGCCGGATCGGGCGCGGCGTCTTTGGATTGAAACGCGGCGGCCAATGCCAAGGAACGACGCGATGCGGTAACCGAGTCCAACGGGTTGCGTAAAGCGATTCGCAGGTGCGACCCGGAATCCACCAGTGCCGCCAGATCGCTAGTGGCGGCGTCGGTGAGGACCGTCACGTTGAAGACGGGCCCGGAAATTCCCGACATTAACTGAGTCTGGGAATTCAGCGCCAGGATCTCTACGTTTTGAAGGACGGTTCGGAGTTGTACGATTCCGTTGCGGTCGAGCACAGCTTGTACGTCTACCCGTGCGCCAGGTCGGAGAAATCCAAGCAGCCCCTCCGAATCCGAGACGCGCATCGAGATCGCCCGCATCCCCGCGGGCACGCTGCCATGCCGCTGTCCGGAAGGAGGGTCTTTTGTAACCACTCGGTCCTCCAGCACAGGCTCGTTTTGCTTAAGGGAAGAGAGCAGAGTTGCGCCCACGGCTTGTTCCGGCTTTGAAAATGACCCGCTCAGACTTCCATTGACCTCCAAGACCCGAAGGTCGGCCGCCGTCAAAACCGCCCCGCGTTGAAGGTCGCGGACCGCCACCACGACCGGCTGCCCTGGAACATCGCCGATCGAGCTTCGAAGCTTACCCGCAAACAGACCATAGAATACGCCCGTAGAAATGATGGCCACCACGAAGGCAATACCCAGCAACGGAACCATGTTTCTCTTCATTGCAAAACCTCAACCTCCCAGTGGCCGGTTCAAGACACCTTTGGCCCACCTACTGGAACGACCGCCGCAACAATAGGGAATATCGAGTTTTGCCCTAAGGTCTCAACCTTATTTGCCTTAGGCCCTTGCCGCGTTAGCTGGCCAGGGGTCATCGTATTGCATCCAACAGTAGTTGCAACGCTGGAAGGTCGGCGCGCATCGAAATAAATGGGTAAGTAAAAGGAAACGTTATGCTTGACAGATGTAAAATGCTTTTCAATCTGATCGCGGCCGCCGGGCTATGTACTGGCTTGGCGATGGCGCAGAATCCAGGTCCGCCTAGCGCCATTCCCGGGACGCTCAACTACCTTGAAGGTAGCGCGTCTATTGACGGCCGCACGGTGGCGCCCGGTTCGGTCGGTTCGGTTCGTTTGCAACAAAATCAAGTGCTGGAAACGTCCCAAGGCCGAGCCGAGGTGCTGCTCACTCCCGGCGTGTTTTTACGCCTGAATAACAATACCGCAGTCCGCATGCTTTCGCCCGACTTAACCGATACTTCCGTCGAAGTGGTTCGCGGTGAAGCGATGGTTGAGGTTGCGGAACTTTTCAAGGAGAATAATTTGCGGGTGATGGTGACCGGAACTTCCACGTTGCTGGCTAAACCCGGATTGTATAGCTTCAATGCCGATCAGCCGCAAATCGCGGTGTACGAAGGCGAAGCGTTGGTGACGGCGGCCGATCATCAGGTGAAGGTTACGAAAGATCACGAAGCGCCGCTAGTGGGCGTGCTCAAAGCCAAGAAGTTCGATCATAATCGCCCGCATGATGCCTTGTATGCCTGGAGCGCCTTGCGTTCGCAATATGTCGCCGAAGCGAGCATGCAATCGGCGAGGACGCTGGTGGCCGCGGGACCGGGCTGGGGATACGGCGCGGGTTGGTATTGGAATCCGTGGTGGGACATGTATGGATTCGTCCCCGGCTACGGTGTGTTCTATAGTCCTTTCGGATATCCGTTCTATTCGCCGGGGTTAGTGTATGCCGCTCCCTACTACGGCTTCCGGCCCGGGGTGGTGGGATACGCAGGAGCATCGAGGGCATTCGCATCGCGAGGGTTCGCGGCATCGGCTCACTTTAGCGGCGGCGGATTCGCGGGCGGCCGGGGCGGCGGAGGTCGCCGTTAGCTAAGACAACGGCCGAAATCGGGCGGTGAAATGCCGCAGAAAACGGGGCTGGGAGACGATCTCGAATCCGCGGATCTTATCCCGGCCCTCATTCACTTCCAGGATCGCTTCCACCAAATAGTCGATGTGGCTTTGCGTGTACACGCGGCGCGGAATCGCGAGGCGCAGTAGCTGGTGGCGGGCTTGGTCGGCGAACATAACCGAGCCGATCTCGACCGACCTGACGCCGGCGTGCCGATACAGTTGCACCGCCAGCGCTTGGCCGGGAAATTGATGGCTGGGTATGTGCGGAAGCATTCGGCCGGCATCGATGTAAATGGCGTGGCCGCCGGGCGGTTCCACGATGGGCACGCCGCGATCGGCGATGTGCCTGCCAAGATAGGCGGTGGAAGCGATCCGATATTCGAGATATTCGCGCTGCAGCACCTCTTCCAGTCCCACGGCGATCGCTTCCAGATCGCGTCCCGCCAGTCCGCCGTAGGTGGGAAACCCCTCGGTGAGGATCAGCAGGTTGGTCTCTTGCTCGGCCAGCAGGTTATCGTTCGTGCACAGGAACCCGCCGATATTGGCGAAGGCGTCTTTCTTGGCCGAAAAGGTGCATCCGTCGGCGAGCGAGAACATCTGCTGGGCGATCTCGCGCGGGCTCAGATCGGCGTAGCCGGGTTCGTCGCGCTTAATGAACCAGGCGTTTTCGGCGAAACGGCACGCGTCCAGATAGAGAGGAATGCCGTGCCGCGATGCGACCTCGCGAACCGCCTGGATGTTGGCCATGGAGACGGGCTGTCCGCCGCCTGAATTGTTGGTGACTGTGATCATGATCACCGGGATTTTGGAAGCGCCCTCGGTCTGGATGAGCTTTTCGAGCGCCCCCACGTCCATATTGCCTTTGAAAGGAACGCGGGCCTGAGTGTCGGCGGAAGCCGCGACGGGCAGATCGACGGCGCGAGCGCCGTTGAATTCGATATTGGCGCGAGTGGTGTCGAAGTGCGTATTGTTCGGGACGCTCTGGCCGGGCTTGCACACAATCGAAAACAGAATGCGTTCCGCCGCGCGGCCCTGATGGGTGGGGATGACGTGACGGAATCCGGTGAGGTCCCGAACGGCCGCTTCGAAGCGGTAGAAGCTGGGGCTGCCCGCGTAGGATTCGTCGCCGCGCATCATGGCCGCCCACTGTTCGGTGGACATGGCGCTGGTGCCGGAATCGGTCAGCAAATCGATCAGAATGTCGCCGGCGCGGATCTGAAACAGGTTGTAGCCGGCTTCGATCAGGAATTGTTCGCGCTCGGCGGGCGTGGTCCGGCGCAGCGGCTCGACGCTTTTGATCCGGAAGGGCTCGATGATGGTACGCACATCCTAAGCTTAGCCCCAGCGTCGTGACCTATTGCTGGCTCTCCTGCGCCTTCCGCAGTGCCTCCACGTCGGCGAGGTCTTGGGGCCTCCCCGAGGCAAGTTTGGCCGTCACAAGATCGGCGCGGGAAATGAAGTTCGCTTTCAACCCGCTCACCGTGTCGATAACATTTTCAACGCGACACTCCCATGCCGCATCAAAGTCAACGCCGGGGATCTCGGTTAGGATGTCCACCGCAACCGGCTCCCGGCCCATAAGAAAAAACGGGCCGCATTCCGCGAAGTCGGCAATCGTCAGCCCTTTTGAGGGGTGCGCCGAATTTCCGCAGGGCCGTATAAATCGCCTTCGCATTCTCCACGTCCGGCTTCACCCAAATGTCGATGTCCTTCGTCGCGCGCGGCTGCGCGTGGATGGATACGGCGTAGGCCCCCACAACGAGATACTTAACGCTGTAGGCGTTCAAAACGGACAAGAGTTCTTTGAAGTCGGGGTACATCCGGGGTCGCGCCCTTCATCGCGTACATAGCTTGGGTGAGTTCTGAAACCGCCGCTATCCGCTCATGCACGGGCCGACTTTGCCAATAGCGATATTCCCGCGCCTTGATCTCGTCCAGGGCGGCGACCCCGGCGTGTTTGCGAACGGTCTTGTCCATGCGTTCCGGTTGTAGCAAACGTGGGGGGCTTTCGCAACCCCGAACTCGACAACACCCCGAACTCGACAACAGCAGATGGTAGCCTAACGCTGAGTCGTGCACGCCATCTCAGTCCGCCCGGCCCTCGGCGCGGCTGCCGAGGGTTTGAACGTCGCTTGGCACCGGCTCCCTCGGCACGTTCGGATAGGGGAAGTAGAGCTCGTTGCCATCCGGGTCCGCGATGACCATAAGCCGGTAGCCCCACTCCCCATCCCTCACCTCGACGCCGCGCCCTTCCAGTTCCGCCCGCAATGCATCCAGCACGCCGACATCGAGCGAGATGAAGATCAGGCCCTTGCCCACTTTATTGGGCCATTGAGAAGAGAGAATGATCGCGCAGCCCTGCCGGTCGACCTGGGCGACCCGCGCCTTCCCATCCTCCTCATATCGCCACGGCTGTGTGAACCCGAGCTGCTTCACGTAGAAATCGACGGACCTGTCGATCTCCGCTACAAACAGCACCGGCCGCGCAAACCATTCATTGCTCATGACGTTCCACTCCCCACACGCCGCGATTAACTTCGACGTTCCACCAACGGCAAGTCATAAGACTAACTCCGCGACGGTGGTCCGCGCAGACGCAATCCGGGAAAACACGAGTTGGGGTGCGAGGGTGTTACTGTTTCGATATGAAAACAGAGTTGTACGGGCGCATCGTCTTTGGCGCGTCGGCGGTGTT
>JBEKHQ010000033.1:0-10375 GCA_050012195.1 Bryobacteraceae bacterium
CACCAATTGATCGGAGGAAGCGGGATCGAACAGAATAGCCGCCGAATCGGCTACCTCCGGCATGGCCGACGTATTAGAGCAGGCCACCGCGCGGCCGCACGCCATCGCCTCCAGAATCGGCAAACCGAACCCCTCGTAAAAGGACGGGTAGACAAACAGATCGCAGGCGCCGTAGAACCGATGGAGATCCTCATCGGTAACGAAGCCGGCGAAGTGGATGCGCGCTGCGGCGGGCGAGGCTTTGGCCGTCTCCCGAACCACCGAGCCGTGCCAGGATTCCTTGCCGACCAGCACCAGGTGGTGCGTTAATTCCGGATGCGATCGCACCAATTGCTCGAATGCCCGGATCAAACCCAGATGATTCTTGCGGGGCTGAAGATCGCCGACCGTCAGAATAAACGGATTGTCGAATCCCAATACCGATTTCACGAATCGCCGCGCCGAGTCTCGCGACAGCGGACGAAAAGCGGATGAAACTCCATTAGGCACTACCACGACCTTTTCATCGCGCAGATGGTAGGCGGCCAGAATACTGCGCTTCGAGAATTCGCTGGCGGTCAGGATTCGCGAGGCGAGCTTGACCGTGCGCTGAACCGTGCAGCGGAGTTGCACGGCCCGAAATGCCGTGAAATACTCCGGATGCTCCAGGAAACTGACATCGTGGACGCTCACCACCACCGGAGTGGGACAGAAAACGGGCGCGGTGTACTGGACATGCAGCAACTTGGGCCGGTCCTGGCGCAGCCTGCGCGGAAGATCGACACCCAGCCGTACAAACGGATTTGCGGACACGGGGCGCTTAAGAAATCTTTCGGGCAGGTCGCCCGGCATGCCGGAACGCGAAATGTAGGCGATAAAATCGCTGCTCTGGTCCAAAACCGCGAACGCGTTCAGGAGGTTGCGGATGTAGGTCTCATTCCCTGTGAGATGCTGACCGATCGCATGAGCATCAACCGAAAAGCGCATTGCCTTCTCCAGTATAGAGCCTTTCCCGTTTACCGCCGGCCTTTTGCAAATTTTTCACAATTTGTCGGCAAAGTTGCTCATCCAATCGAGACCTTGAACCCGGATAAGAGGATTCCGTCGCTCGATTAGACTGTTATGACGCGGGGCTGTTTCCAAACACAACCTGGAGCTTCTTCCAGGCGACGGGCCAAGTATAACACTGCTCGTACAGCTTGCGGCCGGCTGCTCCTATTCTAATACGCTCCCGCCGCGAGTCCAGCAGGCGCGAAACCGCCTCGGCGAAGCGCGCGGGAGCCTCGGCCAACAGCAGATGCTCTCCATCCCGGAAATCCAGACCTTCCGCGCCTAAAGGCGTAGCCACCACCGGGGTTGCAGCCGCCCAGGCCTCCAGGATCTTTACGCGCGTGCCGCTCCCGGAAAGGACCGGGACTATCGCGACCTGCGATCTCGCCAGGGCAATAACGGCGTCGTCCACAAATCCGGGCACCTCGATTCGCGGATCGTTGCCGATAAGATCTCGAACTGCAGCCGGGTTCTTTCCGATAATTCGCCATTTCAGCCCAGGGCGCGAAGCCAGCAGCGGCCAGACGGCATCCCGAAAAAAGTGGACCGCATCGATATTGGGTGCATACTCCAGATTGCCGCTGAACACGATCTCTTCGCGATCCTCCCGCGGCGGCTCCGGCATTTCAGGGAGCGCGTTGGGGTACGCGGTTACGTCCGGATGAGCGACGATTTCTCCGAGCCTGCTGGCTTCGAGCGCCGAGGTGACCAAGATGGAGTCGAACTCTCGCAGCCATTTGCATTCCAATCGGCGCGCGGCGGCCGCGAATCGCCGCAATGCGTAAGCGCGCGAAGCCGTCTCGCGCTCGGCCAAGCTTTGGTGCCAAAGAGACTCGATATTGTGGAGATCCAGGACGACGCGCCGGGCATGTGGACGGATTTGGCGCACGTAAGAAGCGCACCAGAAATGTTCCACCACCGCCGCATCGTACGTGTTATCGGCCAGGCAAGCGGCCAGCGGCGCGGCAAACCCGGAAAAGCGATCGATCAACGGCGGAGTGCGCCTCACCAATCGTGACGCATTCCTCGCCGCGCGCGCAATCGCATCCTTGGAATGAAACGGCAGCTCGATCACATCCAGCCGATCGAGCAGGCCCGTCGGGATGGCCCGCGCGGGATCCGGCGATCCCGGTTCGCGAAAGACGATAGCGTGTACTCGAAAGCGCCCCGCCAGATACTCGAGCAGCGAGGCCGAGCGCAGCGGCCCGCCTCCAACCACCGGATAAGGAGCTTCCGGCGACAGGAACAAAGCCTTAGGCATTAGGCTTTCTCGCGAAATCGCTCCGCCGCCTGTGCATAAACCTCTCGAGTAAGTTTTGCGGTCTTGTCCCATGAGAACTGGGCGGATCTGGCGAGTGCCTTCCGGCGAAGTGAAGCGAGCTGTTCGCTATTCGATGCCACGCCGAGCAAAGCTTCCACCCAACTGCGCCGGTCGGCCACATCCAGCAGGATAGCGGCCTCGCCCGCAACTTCGGAAATGGCCGCGTCCCGAGAAGCGATCACCGCTGCTCCGCACTGCATCGCCTCCAGCACCGGCAAACCGAAGCCTTCATATAGAGACGGATACACAAAGGCTAGCGCGCCCGAAAAAAGCCGCGGCAAGTCCTGGTCGCGCGTGAGTCCTACGAGGCGCAAGCCGGGTTCGGGATCGAGTTCCGGGAAGTCCGCGCGGCGTCGGCCTGCCAGCACGAGGTCGATCTCCTGAGACCGGCGCACCTCGCGCCAAACGTCGAGCAGCAAATCGAGATTCTTTCTCGGTTCCAGCGTCCCGACATATAGAAAATACGGCGTCCCGTTTTGTGAATCCGGCGCCGGGCGAAGAAACGGCGCAGCCGCGTGCGGTACTGCCACCACCCGGTCGGGCGACAGACGAAAATGCTCGATCGCCTGCTTCCGAATTGCTTCCGACGGCGTGACTACCATGCTTGACCAACCCAGCCGCAACAGCACTGGAGTCCGCCTGCGCACCCGAGCCGCCTGGATGTGCCAGGCCGGATCCATCCACGGCGAAAGATCATGTAGCGTCATCACGCTGGGGCGCGTGGGCAAATAAGGGACGGCGAAGTCCGTGCCGTGGAAGACGTCTATTCCGAGTCGTGCCATCTCGCCCCGCAGGCCCCACAGCCACCAGTGGCGATCCAGAAAGTTGCGCGGGCCATGGCCCGTCCTCAGGTTGGCCGGACTTGGGCAGGGGGCTTCGAACTTCTGGTCGGAGAGCAGCCAGAACTCGTCGTTCGGGAAGTTTTGTCCCAACGCGGTGGTGAGTTCAACCACGTATCGCCGGAGACCGCCACTCGCAAGCGTCAGCGGAGTGGCGTCCAGCGCGATCCTCATGCTTCGATGATAGATCGCACCGGCGACTACTTGTTACGAACCTGAGAGCTGCGCCGGCCCATCGATAGGCGCACCGTCTTCGGCTTGCGAGTCGGGTGGACCCTCCAGCGGAAGCAGTTCCTCGGGCTCCCCGGAGGATGGACCTTGCCGTCTACGTTCCATCCGCTTGGAAAGCTTTTCCTGCTGCTTCTCTTTGCGTTGTTGTTCTTTTTGTCGTTTTTTGAAAGATTGTGGTCCGCGACCCGCCATTGTTGCTCCTCGCGCCGCTTCGCGCGGCTTAATCTACCAGGCTCGGCCATGAGACTTCGCGCCGCCCTAGTTGAGAAATTACAATCTGGCCGTCGCGTCTCTTATGCCTGTGACTCCCATTGTACCAAGCCGGGTTTCCGCTTAATAAGGAATCTGGCGCTTGGTGTACTTTCGGCCGATTTCGGCCGCCTCCGGGCTGGCCGGGCCGATCATCACGCCTTCCTTGATCATGTCGATCACGTTGTTCGCGTTCATGCTGTTCAGGAAGAAAATCTTGTTGGCCTTGCAGGCGGCGAAGACCTTGGCGCGCGCGGCCCGCATCCGCGGATCTTTCTCGGCTACGTCGCCGCCTAGGACGCCCAGGGACAACGCCATGTCGCCAGGCCCCCATTCGGCGAATGCGATGCCTGGGATCTTCAGGCTCTCTTCCGCGCTGGCTAAGGCGTATTTGTCCTCCAACTTCAAACCCAGCAGCAATTCGCCATGCGGATTGAGCGGCCAGGTGTCGGCTGTGTCGAGGTACTCCTGCTCGGAGACGCCCCATATGCTTGCCGCGGACTGAGCGCCATGAACACCCCGGCGGCCTTCGCCGATTCCCTTGTCTAACCCCTGCTTGTGGATGGGCAGCCGGACGGATTCCACGAACGCGCGTACCGCATCCGGGGTATCGGCGTGAGTGAGAAGGATGCCGTGGACACCGGTAGCCAGCACCTGCTGGAACATCCAAGCGTTGGCTCGGACTGTAACCCCATCCGTGCCGTTGACCGGGACGTTGACGATCACCGCCGGCGTGCGATGGCCGCTCTTGGTGGGACCACCCGCGACCAAACCCCGCATGTACTCCGCCAGTCCCTTGACGTCGAACGGCGCATGCTCCATGTCGTAACTGATGTAGTCGGCATACGTCTGAGCGTCCTTCTGACCCTGGTTGTAAGTTCCCTCGGTGCCGGAATGCGAGCCAGCGTAGTAAATGGGCTGGCCTTGTTCCAGCAGTTCTATGGCGCGATTGATGCGCCTGGGCTTGGGGCCTTCGGCCAGCAAGGCGGTCACGAATAAGACCAGCGCGAAGCAAGCCGCCAGCGAAGCGATAACGGTCTTCCTGTTCTTCATAATCCGCCTCCAGCGTCGTAATTCAGGATATCGAATTCGAGGAACCGGGCCCGGAAAGAGTACGTCAAACCGATCGAATCCGGTGGCAGCTTGGCAGGATGAAGGATACCGCGCGAGAATGGAAGTGGGCATCGCATGAGACTAACATTGGCGCTACGGCTGGCGATATTGGCTCTTGCGGCCGTGCCGGCGGCCGAGGGTCAGACGTACCACGCGAAACTGGCGACCGAAGACGGCAGCCCGCTGCCCGGCACTCCCCAGATTGTTCCCGCGCTTTCTGAAAGACTGGTGCCGAACTGCCGCATCGTGACCATGTTCGGCGACGGCGGCGTGGATTACCTGGTCGACTACCGCTCCCGCCCTTACGATCCCGCCACCGCCGATGTGTGCGAAGTCACGATTCGGCTGAAGGGATACCGTACGATGGAGGCCACCTTCCGGCAAGGCGGCGTAGTGGTGCTGAAGCGGATCGGCGACAACGAAGGCTCGCTGGTATCCATCACCGCCCTGAAAGCGCCGGAGCAAGCCCAAAAGGCTTACGGCAAAGGCGTGGTCGCGATGACGGACAAAAAATGGGCCGCCGCGCAGAAGAACTTCGAGCGCGCGGTCGAAATCTATCCGGACTATGCGGCCGCCTGGAGCGATCTCGGCCTGGTCCTTTACGAGCAGTCCAACGCCGAAAAGGCTCGTGCGGCTTGGGAGCATGCTGTCGCGGTCGATCCCAAATACATGAAACCCTACTTGCAGCTGACGCGGCTCGATTTGGAGGAAAAACGAACCGAAGACGCGGCCAACCTCGCGGAGCGCGCGCTGGCCACCAATCCCGTCGAATTTCCCCAGATCTATTTTTATCACGCGGTGGCGAACTATAATCTCAAGCGCTTCGCCGTGGCGGAAAAAAGCGTCCGCCGCGCAATCGATCTCGATTCCCACCGCGAAATTCCTAGGGCCGAAGTCCTGCTCGCCTCCGTGCTTGCGGCCGAGGGCGATCGCCAGGGTGCTGTGCAACACCTGCGGAAGTACCTGGAGCTAGCGCCGAAAGCCACAGATGCGGCCGAGGTTACTCGCTCCATCGAGAAGCTGGAGAACGCCGATGGAGCGGCCAAGTGAGGCTTTGGAACCGGTAGCTTTTCCGTTTGCGCTATAACTGTCTGGTGAATCGAAAAACGTTGCTCGCACTCGCGGCTCTCCAGGCGCTAACCTTGGCGGCGGCAAGCCAGATAAAGACGGACCGGGGCGAAGTGGAAGGCTCCGTCAGCGCCTATTCCAAAATTCGCGCCTTCAAAGGCATTCCGTTTGCCGCGCCACCGGTCGGCCCGTTGCGCTGGAGAGAGCCGCAACCCGTTCCGAGTTGGACCGGAGTACGCAAGGCGCTCGCGTTCGGTTCGCGCTGCATGCAACAACACGTTTTCGACGACATGGTCTTCCGCGATCCGGGACCCAGCGAAGACTGCCTGTATCTCAATGTGTGGACGCCGGCCACGTCCGCCGCCGCTAAGCTCCCGGTGATGGTTTGGATCTACGGTGGAGGCTTCGTGGGCGGAGCCGCATCCGAGCCGCGCCAGGATGGCGAGCAACTCGCGAAGAAGGGCGTGGTGGTGGTCAGCCTCAATTACCGGCTGGGCGTGTTCGGCTTCTTCTCGCATCCCGAGTTGGCCAAAGAGTCTGGCCACGACGCGTCGGGCAACTACGGTTTGCTTGACCAGGTGGCGGCGTTGCGGTGGGTCCAAAAGAATATTGCCTTCTTCGGGGGCGACCCTGGCCGCGTGACGATCTTCGGCGAATCCGCGGGATCGTTTTCCGTCAGCGCGCTCATGGCTTCGCCCTTGGCGCAGGGCTTGTTCCAGCGCGCCATCGGCGAAAGCGGCGCGTTTTTCGGAAGCACGCTGGCGCTAAAGCCGCGCCGGGAGACCGAACAAGCTGACGCCAAGTTTGCGGAGTCACTGGGCGCGCCCTCGCTCGAAGCGTTACGCGCGAAACCCGCCGAGGAGCTGCTCGAAAGCGCGAAGAATACGGAGCTTCTGCGCTTCGCTCCGAACATCGACGGCTACTTCCTGCCGGAAGATCCGGCCGCCACTTACGAAGCCGGAAAGCAGAGCCGCATCCCGCTTCTGGCCGGATGGAATTCCGACGAAGGAAGCTTCCAATCGTTCTTTGCCAAGACCGAGCCCACCGCGCAAAACTTCGCAGAGCGCGTGCGCGCGATCTTCAAAAGCAATGCCGACGCGGTGCTCAAGCTGTATCCTGCGGCGACCGACGATCAGGCGAAACGGTCGGCTCAGGACCTTTCCGGCGACCAGTTCATCGCCTACTCCACCTGGAAATGGATTGAGCTTCAAGCCACCGTCGCGAAAACGACCGTGTACCGATACGAATTCGATCAGGCGCCGCCCGCCCCCAGCATCGATGCAACGGTCAGCTCGCCGATCTCGCCCGGCGCGTACCACTCCGCCGAGATCGAGTTCGTCTTCGAAGCGCTGCCGTCGAAGAGACTGCCGTGGCGTCCGGCGGACTCGAAGCTTTCCGATCTGATGTCTTCCTATTGGACCAATTTCGCCAAGACCGGCGATCCGAATGGCCCTGGCCTGCCGAAATGGCCGGTGTACGGCGCCGTCACGGGCTACCCAGTGATGCACCTCAGCTCCGAGTCTCAAGCCAGTCCCGACGACCATCGTGCGCGCTACCAGTTCCTGGACTCGCTGGGCTCGGCCTCTCGTTGAAGCCGCCGGCCGCTGGATTTCCCGTTCGGCAAGCGTATAATGAAAAACGCTTGTCCGGTACCAACTCATCCATGGAGATTTCCAATGTTCAGTGAAAAGCAAATGAGATTCACGATTGCCGCCGCCCTGGTCGTCGTCGGCGCAGTCTCGTGGAAAGCTTATGCGGGCTCCGACGCCCCCACCAACGATCCTCCGAATCCGTATCGCACCATCGAGGGCTGGGCCAAGCTCCCCGACGGGAGAAAGTGGGGCTCAACCAGTTCGGTGGATATCGACCGCGACGGCAAGTCGGTGTGGGCCGCCGAGCGTTGCGGCGCGAACGGTTGTCTCGACCGGACAACGGGCGAGATCAAACAGATGGACGTCATTTTCAAGTTCGATGAGAACGGCAACGTGGTGAAGAGCTTCGGCTCCGGATTGATGATCTTCCCGCACGGCATCTATGTCGACAAGGAAGACAACGTCTGGATCACGGATGGACAGGATAACGCGCCGTTGCCGGCCGGCGGCGGACGCGGAGCCCCGCGCGAGCCTGGACCCATCGGACCGCGCCCGGGCGCGACCAAGGGAAACCAGGTTTTTAAGTTCAGCAAAGACGGAAAGCTGCTGATGACGCTCGGCAAGCCCGGCGGCGCGGCCGAGCCCGACTACTTCTATCAGCCCAACGACGTGATCGTGGCGCCCAATGGCGACATCTTCGTGTCCGAGGGACATGGCGCGGGCAACAACCGGATACTGAAGTTCACCAAGGACGGCAAGCTGATAAAGACCTGGGGCAAGCTGGGGACCGGTCCCGGCGAATTCGACCAGCCGCACGCTCTGGCATTCGATTCCAAGGGGCGATTGTACGTCGGCGATCGTAACAACAACCGGATTCAAGTCTTCGATCAGGACGGCAAATTCATTTCGGAGATGCGGCAGTTCAGCCGGCCGAGCGGAATCTTCATCGACAAGCACGACATGCTCTACGTGGCGGATTCGGAGTCGGAATCCGTGTCCCGGAACCACGATGGGTGGAAGCGCGGCATTCGGATCGGCAGTCTGAAGGACGGCAAGGTGATCGCGTTCATTCCGGATCCGGTGGACAAGACCACGGGAACCAGCGCGGCGGAAGGCGTGGCCGCGGACGCGAAGGGCAACATCTACGGCGCCGAGGTGGGTCCGAAGGATCTGAAGAAGTACGTCAAACCGTAGCCTCGGGATGCTCGGGACGCGCCCCGGCGTACCAAGGCGCGTTCACCGTAAATATGCGTTGATTGCCGCGCGCTAGCAGCACCCATTCCAGTAGCCGTCCACGCTGATTGTGGAAGAAGTATTCGTACCATCGGTCTTCCACCAGCTCGGGTATCACCACGATGATGGTGCGAGTGGGATTGCTTTTCGAAAGATCGAGCACGAACTGAACCACCGGAATAATGATGAAGCGGTAAGGCGAAGGCAGGACGTGTAGCTGGGGCGGCTCTTTGCCCGCCTCTCGAAACGGTTTCTCGACGTACCGCTCCCAGTCCGCTTGCAGCAATTCGGAGTGCTCGCCGGGCTCGACGTGCACGACGACAACTTCGGTTGAAAGCCGCGCGGCAAACTCGATCCCACGGCAGGAGATGATGCTCCAGCGGTCGATGGGAACAACAACAATGGGGCACTCATTGAGACTGGCCGTTTGGATGGGATCTCTGGTCGTAGTGAGGGTCCTGACGGCGTGGTAGTGGCGGCGAACCGTGGTGAAGAATAGGATCGTCAGGGGAATGAATAGAAGCGTGATCCAGGCGCCTTCCTTGAATTTCGCCACCAGAACCACCAGCACCGTCACGCCGGTTACAAATGCGCCCAGCCCGTTCACCAGTGCGCTCTTCACCCAATGCGGTCCGCGATTTTTCCGCCAATGCATCACCATCCCGGCTTGCGACAGCGTAAAGGCCAGAAACGCGCCGACCGCGTAAAGCGGGATCAACCGATCCGTGACGCCGCCGAAAATGACCAGCAATCCGGCGCAGAGTATCGCCAGCACCACGATGCCGTAGGTGTAGACCAGCCGCCGTCCACGGTACCCGAAGGCGTGCGGGAGATAGTTGTTTTGCGCGATGGCGCGGCACAGCCGCGGAAAATCGGCAAAGGCGGTGTTGGCCGAGAGGGAAAGAACCAGAAGAATCGAGGCGATCGTGACGTAATAGAACCAGCCTTTGCCGAAAACCGAAGCCACCAGCATGGACAGCAGACTCTGGTAACCGGGCTGCCCCGGGTCCGTCGCCGCGATGCCGTAAATCTTGACGAGATACGAAATTCCCGCCAGCAGCACCGCCAGGAGAAAAATAATCGCGGTGAGGCAGCGCCGCGCGTTGTTCACGGCGGGCTCGCGGAAAGCTTTCACGCCGTTGCTGACTGCCTCAACGCCGGTCAATGCCGTGCAACCGCTGGCGAAAACCTTGAGAAGCAGCCAATAGCTGACCGCCTGGGTCATGGGCGGCGGAGGCGGAAGCGGAACCACCGGTGTCGGATGCCCGCCGCTCAGCAAAACGCGCACAACACCGGCCAGGATCGTGATGAGAAGCGTTCCGACAAAAAGATAAGTAGGAGCCGCGAAGATACTGCCGGCTTCCCGCACGCCCCGGAGATTCAGGATAGTAATGACGATCAGAATGCCGACGCAGAGCTCAACTGTGTACGGCAGCAGGGACGGGACGGCCGAGATCAGCGCGCCCACTCCGGCGGAAATTCCGACGGCGGCCGTAAGGATGTAGTCGGCCAGAAGCGCGGCCGCGGCCAGCAGGCCCGCCGGTACGCCCAGGTTGAAGCGCGCCACGGTATAGGAGCCGCCGCCCGAAGGATACGCGGCGATGGTCTGCCGATAGGAAAAGTAGACGATCACCAGCAAAGTAATGATGGCCGCGCTGATGGGAACGATATACTGAACGCCCAGCAGGCCCAGCGGAATC
>JBEKHQ010000034.1:0-10285 GCA_050012195.1 Bryobacteraceae bacterium
ACTATCCTCGGAACCCCGGCCGGCAAGGCGTTCCTCGGCCGCGCACCCGGGCTCGATCAGCTCTCGAATCTGGAAACCAGTTGGATGAACGGCGTCCAATTCTATTTGAAGGAAGACATCCCGTTGGTCCACGGGCATATCTTGTACGTGGATACGCCCTGGGCACTGACGGCCATCTCGCAGGCGCAGTTCTGGGAACAATTCGAACTCACGACATCCGGCAACGGAGAAGTGCGCGGTTTGCTTTCGGTGGACGTATCGGAGTGGTCCGTGCCCGGTGTCCTGATTAAGAAGCCGGCCTGCGATTGCACGCACGAGGAGATCGCTACGGAAGTCTGGGAACAACTGAAGCTCTCTCATAACGTGGGCGGCCAGAAAGTCCTGCCGGACACGATGCCGGACTATTTCATGGACAATTGCATAAATCAGAAGCGAGTGGATGCTTACGCCGGTTCCGATCTGTGCAGCAGCAAGAATCCGTTTGGGGACCACGTGAGCCTGGAACCATTGTTCATTAACACGGTGGGTTCCTACCATTTCCGCCCCAACGCCGATTTCGGCTTCGAGAACTTCTTCCTGGCTTCCGACTACGTCCGCACGTATACGAATCTGGCAACCATGGAAGCCGCCAACGAAGCGGCCCGGCGCGCGGTCAACGCGCTGCTCGAACACGACCACTCCTCCGCCCCGAGAGCCGGAGTATGGCCGCTGGATCAGCCTTGGTACGTCCGCCCGTGGCAGGCGGTGGATGCGTGGCGCTACCGCAGGGGCCTGCCCGCGCTGCTATCGACACCCGAGATGCGGCGGACATCAGGGGGCGCTCCTCCGGGCGTCGATAAGGCGGATTCGGCAAAGACCGCAGCAGCCGGATAAGCTAGAAGCCGTAGGCAGCCATGCGCGCGATCGGCAATTTCGAAGGAAATGAGCGGTTCGAGATCGTTCGGCAGATCGGCGCCGGCGGGATGGGCGTGGTGTACGAGGCGTTCGACCGCGAGCGGCGGATGCGCGTCGCTCTGAAGACGCTGCCGCAGATTCTCCCCCACTCCCTGTACCTGTTCAAGAGCGAATTCCGGTCCTTGGCCGGCTTCAGCCATCCCAATTTGGTGACGCTCTACGAACTTTTGAACCAGGACGACCATTGGTTCTTCACCATGCAGTACATCGAGGGCGTCGACTTTCGCAGTTACGTCACCGGCGTCCGCAAGCCGGGCACGCCGCTTCCTCTCGAAACCGAACTTCGCGTTGACGCTCCGACCGAGAATCTGCGCGAAACAGCGACCATCACGCAAGTGTCCGGGGCGCCCATCCGGAAGAACGATTACGGGCGCTTGCGGGAAGCCCTGGCACAGGTTGTGGCGGGCTTGGCAGCGCTGCACGCCGAATCTAAATTGCACCGCGACGTGAAGCCGTCCAATGTACTGGTTACTACGCAAGGACGCGCCGTGCTTCTGGATTTTGGATTGGTGCAGGAGTTCAAGCCGGACGTGAAAGCCACGCATCTGTTCGCCGGTTCGGCGGCTTACATGTCGCCCGAGCAGGCCACCGGACAGCGGCTTACGCCGATGAGCGATTGGTATTCGGTGGGCGTGGTCCTCTATGAGGCCCTGGCTGGACGGCTGCCCCATGGCGGATCTCTGCACGAGTTGTTGTTCCACAAGCAAAGCGTCGATCCCGAGCCGCCTTCCACGATCAAGCCCTCCGTTCCCCGCGATCTGAACGACCTATGCGTTCGATTGCTGGATCGCGATCCCGAGCGGCGGCCCGACGCGGGCGAGATTCTGCGCGTCTTAGCCGGCGATCCAGCCTTCTTTTCGCCGAAGGAGACGGCGGCCGCGCAACCTGAGAAGCGCATTCTAGTGGGGCGAAAAGACGAGCTGGCAATGCTCGGCCAGGCGTTTGATCAGATGCGGGCGGGCGCCACCGTGGTAGTTCGCATCGAAGGAGCCTCGGGCGTCGGCAAGAGCACGCTGGTGCGCGAGTCGACGGAACAAATGCGGAGCAGTGGAGAGGCCGCGGTGATGGTGGGCCGCTGTTACGAGCAGGAGTCAGTGCCGTTCAAGGCGCTCGACGGCCTGATGGATGGCCTAACATCGTACCTTCGCCAACTCCCGGAAACAGATGTGGCGGCGCTCATGCCGCGAGACGCCGGTCTGCTGACGGCAATGTTCCCCGTAATGGGACGATTGACGGCGGTCGCTTCGGCGAGCTTCCGCCCGTCGGAAGCGCTGCAGCGGCAGGAAGTACGCCGTCGCACCTTTCAGGCCATCCGCGAGCTATTGGCCCGGCTGGGCGATCGCACCCCACTGGTGCTGGCCATCGACGATCTGCAATGGGGAGACAGCGACAGCGCGGATCTGCTGGCGGAGGCGTTGCGTCAACCGGACGGGCCGGCGCTGCTGCTCCTGGTGGCTTATCGCAGCGAGTACGTGGAACGAAGCGCGCCGTTGCGTGCCCTGCTTGCGGCGCTGGAGGGCCAGAGCGTGGCGCGTCATCACATCGCTCTAGGCGCGCTGGGGAGACAAGAGACCAAGGACCTGGCCGAACAACTGCTAGCGCGCGCGGGAATTCGGAACCCGGATCTGATCGATTCGATTATCGCGGAGTCTCAGGGCGTCGCCTATTTCGTTCGCGAGCTGGTTCAGAACGCCGCCGAAGATCGCGTTACCAGCGGGGCGTTCGATCTGCAGACAGTGATTCTGAATCGCGTTAGAACGCTGGCCGACGAGCCGAGAGCGCTGCTGGAAGTAATCGCGGTGGCCGGCCGGCCGATCGCGCAATCGGACGCCTATGCCGCCGCGGGCATTCTCGAAAACGACCCCGCATGCCTGGCGTTGTTGCGTTCCATGCGCCTGGTGAGGACCAGCGGAAACGCGTTGACCGATGACGTAGAGACGTATCACGATCGGATTCGCGAGAGTGTCGCCGCGAGCCTCGCACCCGACGTTCTGCGCCACCGGCACCGCAATCTGGCGAAGGCCTTGGAGGATTCCAGCCGTGGCGGGCCGGAGGCGGTGGCCGTCCATCTGGAGCTCGGCGGCGATCCTGAAAAAGCCGCGCTTTACTACCGGCGCGCGGCCGAAGCGGCGGGCGCCGCGCTGGCGTTCGATAAAGCCGTCAAACTTTACGCCCGCGCGCTGGAGTTGACGAGCCAGGAATCGAAGGAGCGGCCGGAGCTTTCGGAGTTGCTGGCTGACGCCCAGGCCAACGCGGGTTTCAGCCTGGAGGCGGCCGAGCGATACCAGAAATTATCGGCCATGCCGGGATTCGAGAGCCGGTCCGATCTGGCGCGCAAAGCCGCGTATCAATTCTGCATTTGCGGCCACGCCCGCGAAGGCACCGAAGCGTTCCAGGACGTGTTGCGGCGCGCCGGATTGCGGATGCCGCGAAGTCCCTGGATCGCCGTGGCCGGACGCATCGCGCTGCTGATCTGGATTCGACTCCGAGGCGACCGGCTCGCCACGCCCCGCGCGGGCGCCGATCTCGCGCGTAACCTGGAAGCCATCGACGTCGCGCAGTTCATCAGCCTGGGCCTGAGCGCTATCAATCCGTATAGCGGGACCTACTTCAGCGCACTGGCCGTCGCGCTGGCACTCCGCGCGGGCGAACCCGGACGGGCCTCGAAGGCTCTGGCCTGGGAGGCAGTGGTGACGGCTGCATTTTCGGGCGGCCGCGCACGCGCCGAACATCTGCTCCGGCGCTGCCAGGAAATCGCGGCCAGCGTCGACTCGCCTCTCAATCGGGCATTTCTGAAAATGGCGCGCGCCATGGTGCCCTACGAGCTGGGTCAGTTTGCCTCGGCGAAACAGTTGCTGGAGGACGCCGAAGGCGCTCTCTCGGAATGTTCCGGGGTCAACTTCGAATTGAACGCAACCCGCACCTACCGTCTGTGGAGTCTGGTCTCGTTGGGACACTGCGGCGAGCTGGCCGCCATAACACCGCTGTGGTTTCGCGATGCGCTAAGCCGCGGCGACGCCTTCACCGCCGCCAACGTCGGAGCGCAGCCGTACGTCCTCGGCCTGCTGGGGCAAGACGAGCCCGACCGCGCCATCGCCATCCACGAGCAATCCATGTCTCTGTGGCCAGCCCAAGAATACACGCTTCAAAAAATGATGGCCGGGCTGGGACGGGGCTGGATCGATCTGTATATCGACGACGCAGAAGCATCCTGGCGCGATGCCAACGATCATTGGAGACGCGCGCGCCGCGTATTTCTCCACCTGCTCGAGAACATTCCCGCGTACATGTTGCACTGGCGCGCCCTCTCGGCTCTCGCGATGGCGGAGAAGGCTCGGAAGTCGGGCGGCGACGAAAGCGCGTTCCTGCGCGCCGCCGAACGCGACGCGGCTAAATTGCGGCGCCTCACGCTGGCGCATGGTCCCGCCATGGGCGAGGCGATCTTGGCCGGAGTCTCCGAATTCCGCGCGGACCGGAATGGGGCGGTGGAGCATTTGCAGTCCGCCATGCAGACGTTCGAGGCCCTGTCCATGGTGACGATGGCCGAGATAGCCCGCCGAGAGCTGGGGCGAGTGAAAGGCGGTGAGGAGGGCGCGGCCATGATCCGGAGCGCCGAGGAAAAGCTGCGTTCGTTTGGCGTGCGCGATCCGGACGCGATGCGGCGGGTCTTCCTGCGCGGAGCGGGCGTGCTGTAAGACGCGCCTAGGCGCTCAGGCTGTGCCCTTCGCAGCGGCCGTGCCGGGCCAATCCCGGTAGCGAATCTGATCCATGGGCTCGGGGTAACCCATCGGGCCGTAAATAAAACCGGGACTCCCCGACAATCCCCAGGCAGCCATTTTGCCCGAGATGCACGCCGCTTCCACGCAGCCGATGTTGATGGGCGTGTAGGTCCAGTCCCCGGCAAGCATCAAATTGCCGAAACCGGAATGCGCCGAGTGCAAACGGTGGCGCGTGCTGCCCGGGATGTTTTGGACGTAGCGCTCGGTCGGTTCGAAATTCGCGCGCCAATACTGCTCGTCGAACGCGCGCTCCCCCTGGCTTCCGTGTAGGCACACCAGCGCGCTCCAATCGAATTCCGCGGGGTTCTTCGGATCACTGCTGAGCGGCCACAGCGTGCGCACATGCCGATTGAGGAACTCGACGGCCGCCCGCCGGACCTGGTCAAGCTGCTCGCGTGGAAAGTCGGGACTGGACATCGATCCGGCGATCGGGCAATCCGGCACGCGGCTGAGCGGCGTGCATGCGGGCGGGCATTGCGCCGCGGTGCATTCCTGCATCGCGTTGCAGAAGTACGCGATCTGCCGCACGCCGGCTGAAGCGGGCCAAGACTCCTTCGGAATCAGGTGGTCCATCGCGCACCAGGTATCGTGCGGCTCCACGAACCCGGTGAGAATAGGCAACTCCCGGTTCCATCCCAACTGCTCTTCGGTCCTGTTCAGCCAGATCTGGAAGGCTTGCGTCTTGACCGTCTCCACGCGCTCCACCATCATTCGCCAGCGGTCATCTTGGGCGATCAGCTCCTGGCACAGATACGGCAGCGCGCCGATCGAGATTCCCAAAATAACCTTGTCGAAATCCTCGCCACGCCGCAGCGTCAGCCGCTCCACCGGCGGCTGCGTGTCCCAATAGGATTCCAGGTCCTGCGCCCGTAGCGCTTCGCCGTCCTTCAACTGGCTGTAAAAAGGTGCGCTGGGCCAGGACGGCACTCCGTTGACCACGTCTAGTGGATCGTAGTCCCCTTGGAGGGGAGCGGCCTGCACCGCAATATCGATGGACCCGATGTCTTTGCGATCTTCCGACAGCGCCAGCCGAGTGACCCGGTGAAAGAAGCGAAAGCGCACTCCGCGATTCTTGAGCACGACGTAGAACGGCGAGAAGATGGTGTCACCCATCCCGGCTTCCATTACGTTCATGATGCCGCCCTTGTAAGTGCCCACCAGCCGCAACAAACCGTACAAGACGGCGCCCGCGCCCATGTTGAGCCCCACGCGATCCGGCGCCGGCAAATCCGGCTGATACTCGTCACGACCCCTGCGGTATGCGAAACAAGCGTCGTAGAAATAGCGAGTGATCGGATTGTCCGGCTCCTGGCAACCGTGACTTCCCAGCCATTCCAGGAAATCCCGATCGTCCAAAAAATCGTAGCCGCGCGTCAGAACGTCGTCTGCCAGAACGCCGCGGACCACCGCGACGCCGACGTCCAGCATCACGCTGAGGCGGCGCCACTCGTCGGCGCGTTCCGGCTTGCTCTTCGCGTCCGATTCAAACCACGCCGCAAAACGTTCCAGCATATCGAGCACGGTTTCGCGGTGCCCCGCGCGCGCCCGATCACCCGCGTGATGCTCGTTGAGGCCGAACAAATGCGCGACGGGAAGCCGCCACGGACCTCCGACGCGCTCCCCCAGGAATCGCACGATTCCCCGCACGATAGAATTCGGCCCCAGATATTCGCCGATCCAGTACAGAATCCTACCGATGATGCGCAGCAGCCAGCCTCGCAGCCCGGTTTGCCATTTCGCGCCCAGGAACGCGAGCGTCATCATCCCCAGCATGCGCAGCACCAGGTCCCACAGATCAAGGGGTGCGTCCAGCCCCGGCACATCCTGGCCCGGCTTCCAACGGCTCAACGGAAACTCCAGCACCCAAGGCCGCCACTTCTGCTCCATGCGCTCCATGGCGACGTTGTAATTCCGAGCTAAGAACGCTTCGGTGTAATCCTTCCACAGCGGCGCCGGCTGGTAGCCTTTCGCGTTCCATTCGGAATAAGCGTCGCGGATCTGGCGGAATGCGTTTTCGTAGAAGCCCATCCACAGGTGAAGCCCATGCTCGTAGATTCGGTCGGCGTAGCTGCGATCGCGTCCGCTGGCGCCTTTGCCTCCCAGCCGCCAACCCATCTGATAGACTGTGATTTCGTAACGATCTTGCCAGCCCGGAGTGCTGGTGAGCTCGAACGCCGCCGCCATCGCGCCGACGCCGCCCCCAAGAATGGCGATCTTCTCTTTTCTGATTTCCGCGATGGCTTGCCCCCTCCCGCGCTGGGCCGAACTCCGGACGGCATACCAGCATACACCTTCGGGAAGGTTTACTCAGTGGGAGATCTTGAGACCGCGAACGTGGCGCCTTGGGAGGCAGAGCGACGCCGGGAATTCAGCGTGCGCGATGCGGTGTCACCTGCCAGCGGCCGTAAGCGACGAACACCAAAAGTAGTCCCGTCGCGAAGGGAAACAGTGCTGGCGGTACGGGGCCCAGCTGCAACGTAATCACAGTCGCACCGATCATGATGACCACTAATCCGGCGGCGGCCAGCGGCGTCAAGCCCGGCCGAATCCCGAGCAGTCCCGGAAGGATCAGGCCGATCGCGCCGAGCACCTCGACGACACCGACGAACCTCAGAAACATGCCCGGTAGTCCCACCTGCTTGGCCATCTCCGCCACCGGCACTACCAACTTTGCTCCGCCGGCGAAGAGAAAGAGGAGGGCGAGTAGTACCTGAGCGATCCACAGTGCGCGATTCATAAAGTGAGCGAGGAGAACATCATTTCGATTCGGGCCGGAGCAGCACCGGACCAATAATACCATCCAGGAAACCGCCTGCGTGCTAACTTGATTGTCGAGACTGTTCGTACAGGATCCGCGAACTTTGGCGCAGAAGCGAACTTTGCTCCCGAATAGTGCTGAGCTTCAGCATGACGACACAAGATCGCGCACCCACCCTTTGGATGAAGCTGCCCGTTTGGCTTCGAGCGATTGTCTCCGGCCTTCTGATTGGCATGAGCGCCGCCAACGTGTGGCTGCTATTGCTCCTGAACCTTGGCGCGCCGCTGGCCGCCATATTGGAGGCGATGTTTCTCGCGCTTTATGTTTGGTGGGCCGCGGGCGGTGGCCCGCCGCGCAGGTTGCAAAGCGTCCGCGCCACGGCGTTTCGGCGCGGCAGGCTGTCGTCCACGCAATGGTTTTGGGGCATTGTCGCCGCGTTCTTCTTCGCCGCGACCATTCACGCTTCCATTGTTCTGTTGTTCCGCTTGGTGCCATTCCCGATGGCGGCATTCCGCCAGGGCTACGATTTCTCGTTCATTCCTTCCGTGCCCTTGCGGTGGCTGGCAGTCGTGGTTTCGGCGACTTCAGCCGGGATTTGCGAAGAGACAGGCTTTCGGGGCTACATGCAGCGCCCGCTCGAGCAGCGCTACGGCGCGCCGGTTGCGATATTGATTTCCTCGTCCTTCTTCACGGTGCTGCATCTGACGAAGGACTGGGCGACGGTCGGCATGGTCCCAATAATCTTTGGAGCAGGCGTACTGCTGGGGTTGCTCGCTTGGTCGTCGGGATCGCTCATCCCGTGCATCATCGGCCACACCATCATGGATATCGGACTGTTCGCCTATTGGTGGACCGGCATCGCCGGCGACTTCACCGAGCGGCCAATCACAGAAACCGGCCTCGATCGGCCATTCTTCATTGCATGCGCCGCGTTCGCTTTCTCGCTGTTCATCGTACTCTTCGCAATAACGAAAGTGCGCCGGCGAAGTACACTCTAATTGAGTAGAGGAATGAATTCGTTTTTCCTTTTGGTTCTTCTGGCGGGTGGGCTGGCCGCGCAGCCAAATCTTCAATTCGTAAACGGCCTCTTCGCCAACATCGACGCGCAGCGAGTGATCCCGCTGGGAGACGGCAGCCACGTCATCATTGGAAACCAGACCCTGCCCGGCCCTGTGACCGCGGAAGGCAACTCGCCGAACAGATCCGCTCTTCTCATTTATTCGATCAGCTCCGCCGGAACGCGGGATCTCAACTTCGGTCCTTCTTCCGGAACCATCGGCGGAAGCGGAAACGATGTGGCGTCAGACGCTGTCGTCGATTCCCGCGGAAACTTCTGGGTTGTGGGCCGGACCGATTCCGATGATTTCCCCCTGGTCAACCCTATCGTCTCCCAGAAGGTTGCCTACCGGGCCAGCGGTTTCGTTTTGGAGCTGGATCCAACCGCCAGCGAGATCCTGTTCTCTTCTTATCTCGGTGGTCATCAGGCCAGCATGCTGACGCCGTACTCCACAGCCACGAACCTTACCGAGGGCGGCAATGGCAACCTTTATCTGCTCGGCAATACTTCCGAATCGGATTTCCCCACGACACCCGGGGTGTTTGGAACGTCCGCTTCGCTGGTGGATGGCTTCGAGGGGCAACTCTACAACTGGATCATGCAAATTTCCCCCGCCGGCGCGCTCCAGTACAGCACCTTGCTCGGAGGCAGCGAGAGCAACTGCCCGACGGGGAATGGTTGCGCCGCCGTGCCGGCCTTGAATTTCGCCAGCGCGATCACGGCAGACTCGGCCGGTAACGCAACCGTGGCCGGAGTTACCAGCGCCCAGGATTTCCCCGTCACTGCCGGCGTTTATCAGGAACAATGCCAATGCGCGCCATCCAGTTTCACGGGATTCATCTCCCGAATTGCGCCGGACGCAAGCCATTTGATCTGGTCCACGTATTTCGGCAACATGTATTTGGGAGGCCCGAATTTGCTGATTGCGGCGGATAGTTTGGGAAACGTTTTCACGTTGGGGCTTCAGCAAGATGTCGTCGCGGCGAAGCTACGCTCAGATGGCGTCGCGCTCCTCTATATGACCGATCTGGGAAGCGCGGACGATGCGAAACTGGCCGGGATCGTGCTCGATTCCAACGGGGATGCCTTGATGGCCGGAACCACCTCTTCGCCTCAGTTTCCGGGACTTTCGAGTGTTTTCGTTTTCGGGAACGATTTCGTTCTCGCGCTGGATCCCACCGGTTCGCAACCGCAGATTCTCTACCGGCCGACCACTGGGTCGGTGACCCAGCCCCCCGTGATCGATGCGAGCGGGAATCTGCTGCTCTTGTCGGCCCCAGGTTCGCTGCTCGAGCTTTCCGGCAAGGCGCCGCTATCGCAACCCGGAATCCTGGCGCTCGGCAATTCAGCAACGTACACCATGGGCACCGGCATTTTTCCCGGCGAATTGGTGAGCCTGTATGGGCCCGGCCTAGGACCTGCCTCCGGTGGTGTGCCCGAGATCGCGCCCGGCGGGACTTTCCCCACTCAGTTCGCCGGCGTCGAGGTGACCGTCGCAGGCACGCCCGCACCGCTGCTGTACGTGGGTTCGAACCAAATCAATTTTCAGGTTCCGTTCGAAGCGCCGATGAACTATGCCGCTTTTCCGGCGGTTCAAGTGAATGGGCCTTCGGGGACGCTCACCGTGCTTACGAACGCCCTACCGGCGATCGGATTGTTCTATGCGGCAACACCGCCTTATGCCGCCGCGCTGAATCAGGATGGATCGGTGAACTCGGCGACGAATCCGGCGCAACC
>JBEKHQ010000035.1:0-10247 GCA_050012195.1 Bryobacteraceae bacterium
TTCCGAACGCGCGTGGATGATCGGCAACTCGCCGAAATCGGACATCAATCCGGCGCTTGAAGCGGGAATTGGAGCGGTATTCGTTCCGCACGAACATACCTGGCGGTTGGAGCACGAAGAAGTGCGCGAGCCGTCCGGGCGGCTATTGAAGCTCTCCCGCTTCGCGGAGTTAAGGGAATACTTTTAGCGGATGGCGCAGCAGGACTGCGTCGAAACCAGGGCGAGATGCGAACCCGAGCGGGATTGCGCGAAATAGTTGTCCGCCGAAAGATTCTTATAGACTGCGCCCGCGACGCCCGACGCAACCGGACCGCTGACAGCGTGCCCGCCGGTGAGCAGAACCACGACCACGAGCTTATTCTGCCCGAGTTCGTTGTAGGAGCCGAACCAGCCGAGATGGGTGGGCGAACGGCCGTCGGTGCAAGTTCCGGTTTTTCCGTAGATGGGTTCGCTGGGATTGTAGTTGGCGCGGCGCGCGGTGCCGTATTCCACGGCGCCCATCATGCCGGGCTTGATATCGGGCAGCCAGCGCGTGACATTGAGCTGTCGTTTAACGCTGGGCGAAAACTGATCGATGTCCTGCTGGGAACGAGGATGCTGGAGATAGTAGAGCGTGCCTCCGTTGGCAACCGCGGACATGAGCGCGGCCAGTTCGAGAGGCGTCATGTAAATGCCTTCGCCGAAACTGGTCATCATGCCGACGCCGTCGGCGGGCGGGGCGCTCGCCAGCGTACCGGGTTGCTCGGCGTCCAGGTTCAAAGTCGCCTTCTCGCCCAAGCCGAACAACTGCGCGTATTGAACGATCCGTTCGTATCCAAGCCGATAGCCGATAGCCGAAAAGAAGGCGTTGTTGGAGTGCGCCAGGGCCTCCGTAAGGCCCATCCCCCGGCGTGGGCCGACCTTGAAATGCGTGTTCTGGTCGAGGATTCCTTCGCTGAGGCCCGCCAGCGCCGCGACAATTTTGATAGTGGAGCAGGGCTGGAAACCGCTTTGATAGGCCAGCTTCTGGTTCACGATGGACAGGATTCGGCCGTTATTCGGATTGGCCACGACCACGGTACCGTTATAAGGGCCAAGCGCCTGCACGGCGGCGCGGCGCACCGTCAAATCCTCGCCATCCACCAAATCGCCTTCGGTGGAATCGGCGAACGTCGGGACATTCCAGGGGCTGAATACGTATCGTTTCTTAGGAAGCCGCGAAAGATGACTGGCCGGATGGTGGGCCACGATGACTTTAGCAGCGGCCGGCGCTGGAGCCGCCGCCGCAACGCGATGGACTTTGCGTTTAGGCTTGGGTTTCGTCGTGGTCGCCAGGGCCGAACCAGCGGCGAGAGAAGAAGCAATTAGAACAAATAGGAGACGGTTTGTCTTTCGCGGATACATACCCATCCTAGACCGAGATTCGACAGGCTCGTCCAACGCTTAACTTGAAGCTCGAACCGCAAACTGTTCCCACATTATGGGTTATCGGCAGATCTTCGTCAAGCTATTAGAACTACTACAAGTGTGAAATACCATTGTAGCTCATTCCACACATCTTTATTTGAAACTGTCAGGTGGACGGGGCCGGCGGTCGAGGGCGAAGACCCGACCAGTCCTCGCAAACCAGGATCGAATTGGCTGGGTTCTGGGGCGAATACTTTAAAGATGCGGGGCGGCCGATCAAGCGGTTGGGGTCTGGAGGCAGCATCTGGCGAAGCTGCGAAATATCCTGAGAGGCGACGTAGCTGACGCCGCCCACCGAATAGGAATAATAGAGCGTATCATCCAGCACTTCGGTGACCGTCGCGTCGCCCAGGCGGCCGTGCAGGTTTACGCTTAAACGGCGTCGCACCTCTTTATCCTTGGGACCCTGGCGAAGGCGGATCAAGACTACGATTCCCAAGACAAGCAAAGCGACGGCAGCGGCAATCGCAACGATGATGGGAATGGATAAAGACCCGCGTCCGTTTTGGAGCCAAGTCATCTAGCGCGAGGGGTCCTCCGCAATCACGGTGTTCTCGAGCACGCCGATTCCCGATATCTCGATTTGGACTTTGGAGCCGGGTAGAACCGGTCCGACGCCGGACGGAGTTCCGGTGGCGATCAAATCACCGGGCTCCAGCGTCATAAAGGCCGTAATGTAGGCGATTATAACATCCACGGAAAATATCATCTCTTGGACGGAAGCGTCCTGCTGGACGGCGCCGTCCAGGAGCGTGCGCACGCGAAAAGCCGAGAAATCCGCTTCGTCTCTCGGAACGATCGAGGGGCCGACCGCGCAGAAGGTGTCGAAGCCCTTGGCGCGGGACCATTGACCGTCCTTGCGTTGCAGATCGCGCGCGGTCACGTCGTTGACGCAAGTGTAGCCAAGGATGTATTCAGAAGCGTGAGAGCTTTTCACATGGCGGGCCGGCTTCGCGATAACGACGCCGAGTTCGCCTTCGAAGTCGACGCGCTCGGACAATTTCGGGTACACGATGGAATCTCCGGAAGCGATGAGCGAAGAAGGCGGCTTCAGAAAGATCAAAGGCTCCTTGGGCAGCTCGTTACCAAGCTCCTTGGCGTGCTCGGCATAGTTGCGGCCGACGCACACGATCTTGGTGGGCGCGCAGGGCGGCAGGAGCCGAGCGCCGCGCGGCAATTCGGCGAGGCTGCCGCGGCGGACGTCGGGGTCGGAATCAGTGGCGGTCGGGAGAGTGTTCGGGTTCAAACTATAGCGAATGGTTTTCATGAGGGCGGGTTCAAGGTGCGACGGCTTCGATGGGATCGGACGGCTGGCTGGCTAGTCCGTTTTGACCCACGGCCACAAGTTGATAACGGTAATGCTTGCCGGACTGCACGTTATGGTCGGAATAGCTGGGGACATCCAGGCCTTGGGCGATTGGGGTGAACGGTCCGTTGTCCTCGGATCGATAGAGCCGGTATTCCTTGAAGCGGGGCTCGGTGTTGCGTTCCCAAGCGAGCTCGATAGCGCCGATTCCGTTGGAGGCCGTGAGGCCCGACGGCGCGGCAGGGGCGAAGCTATCCGCCGGTGTGACTTCCGCGGGTCCGACGATTTCGCTGGCAATCTTTTCGTGGAAGCCCTCCACGTAATATTCGTAGGTCTTATCGAGCTCGACTTCGGTGTCGAGGAAACCGTGGTCCGCGAAGGTGGCGAGGAGCACCGGCGCATTCTGATTGGGGCCTTTTTTGTACAGCCGGAAATCAGTGATATTCTGGGCGGTCCAAGAGAGCCACACGCCTTGCGGGACGGCTTCGGCCTTGAAATTCGAGGGCTTGGCGAGCGGTTGTTCGACGGAGACCACCACCAGACTCGACCAGTCCGATTCGCGGCCCTTTGCATTCGACGTTCGCGCCGCCACGATGAGGTCTTTTCCGATGGAATCGCGGATTGCGATGCGCGCGGTCTGCCTCTGCCCGGGCGGCGACACGGGGCTGACGTCCAACTGTTTGGCGGTGGAGGCCCATTGATCGATTTGAAAACCCTTTTGGTCGTTCGATCCGACGCGCAGCTCCACGCTTCCAATCTGCTTGACCAGCCTTCCCTCGGTGGTTCGCAGCGGGATGGTAAAGCTGATGTCGAGGTTGTCACCGCGCTCGACGGCAACCAAATCCGTGATTCGGGCGGGAATATTGAGCGCGGGATACAGCGGCTCACCGACGGAGCCGCATCCGACGGCGAAGGCGAATCCGAGAATTGAGAGGAGCAGTGCGAGCGGCCGCATGGACGTTAGAGAATGTACCGGCTCAGATCCTGATCCTTCACGATGTCGGCCAGCTGCTTGCGCACATAAGCGCCGTCGATCCGCACGTTCTTCTTCTTAAGGTCGGGGCCTGCGAAGGATATTTCCTCGAGCAGTTTTTCCATGATGGTGTGCAGGCGGCGCGCGCCGATGTTCTCGGACATTTCGTTGACGCGCGCGGCGAAGCGCGAGATCTCCTCGATGGAGTCGTCGGTGAACGTGAGCTTAATGCCTTCGGTGTCGAGCAGCGCGGTGTACTGCTTCACCAAGGCGTTTTTAGGCTCGCGCAGAATGCGAATGAAGTCGGCCTCCGATAGCGCCTTCAGCTCCACGCGAATGGGGAAGCGGCCCTGCAGCTCGGGGATCAGATCGGCGGGCTTCGAAACATGGAACGCGCCGGCGGCGACGAACAGAATATGATCGGTGCGGACGAAACCGTGGCGCGTGTTCACGGTGGTGCCTTCCACGATGGGCAGGATGTCCCGCTGGACGCCTTCGCGGCTGACGTCGGGACCGTGCCCGGACTCTCGTCCGGCGATCTTGTCGATTTCATCCAGGAAAATGATGCCGCTGCGTTCGACGCGTTCCAGCGCGACACGGGTCACCTGATCCATGTCGATGAGCTTCTGTTCTTCTTCCTGAACCAGGTACTCGGCGGCCTCGGCCACGCGCATTTTTCGCTTGCGCGTGCGCTGCCCGAAGAGACCGGGCAGAACGTCCTTGAGATTGACATCCATCTCCTCAAGCCCGGTGTTGCTGCTGATTTCGAACGTCGGCCCGCGCTCGCGCACGTCGATTTCGACGATGCGGTCGTCCAGTTTTCCGGCGCGCAGCTTTTCGCGCAGCTTCTCGCGGGTGCGCTCGGCGCTTTCGGAAGCTTCCTGCTGCGGCGGCATGAGCAGATCGAGCAAGCGCTCCTCGGCGTTGCGCTCGGCGCGGTCGGCCACTTCTTCGAGGCGTTCCTCGCGCACCATGTCGATGGAGATGTCCACCAGGTCGCGAATCATGGCTTCGACGTCGCGGCCGACATAACCCACTTCGGTGAACTTGCTGGCCTCCACTTTGATGAAGGGCGAGTTGGCGAGTTTGGCAAGACGGCGCGCGATCTCGGTTTTTCCGACGCCGGTGGGGCCGATCATGAGGATGTTCTTGGGCATCACCTCGTCGGCCATCTCGGGTTCGAGCTTCTGCCGCCGGATGCGATTACGAAGGGCGACGGCGACCGCGCGCTTGGCGTCCGCTTGGCCGATGACGAATTTGTCGAGCTCGCGCACGATCTCGCGGGGAGTGAGCTCATCGAGGATCGGCGACTCGTCGAGCGCCTGGCCGGGGAGATAGATTACCACCTAGCCCAGCTCCTCGAAGGTGATGTTTTCATTCGTATAGATGCAGATCGCGCCCGCGATTTTCATGGCCTTTTCGGCGATTTCCTTGGCTCCCAGTTTAGTATTTTCGATCAGGGCCGTGGCTGCCGATTTGGCGAACGGACCGCCGGAACCAATAGAGGCGACTTCGTTGTCGGGCTCGATCACATCGCCGGTGCCGCTGACGATGTAGGTGTTGTCGGCGTCGGCCACCAGCAGCAACGCTTCCAGGTGGCGCAGCACGCGGTCGGTGCGCCACTCCTTGGCCAACTCGACGACGGCGCGCGGGAGATTGCCGTGGTGCTGCTCGAGTTTGGCTTCGAAACGCGCGAACAGGGCGAATGCATCGGCGGTGGATCCGGCGAATCCGGCCAGGATCTTGTCGTTGTAGATGCGGCGCAGTTTTCTGGCGGAAGACTTCAGCACTTCCTGGCCCAGCGTGACTTGGCCATCCCCTGCCATGATGACTTTTCCATTCCGGCGTACGCACAGAATGGTGGTGGAACGAACTCTGGCTTTCATGGAAACCTTGCTTTCGGTTCGCAGTTCAGCGCGCGGACTTGCGCTCGAATCGGCGGAAATTTCATTGTACCTTGTGCGGCGACACATAGGCGCGCCACATCTTGGCGAACTCGACGAAGGCGGCGGGCTTGCGTTGGCCCAGCGCGAGGCGCACGAGTTCCCATCCAGCCCAGACGAAATACGCGACCGTGATCCAGAATCGCACCTGCTCGCCGGCGGGACCCCAGAAAGGAACATCCGGCTTGATGGCGGAGAATCCGAATTGGACGATCCACAGGACGAACAGCGTCGCCGCTTCCCACCAGGCCAGCTCCATGTTGGTCAGGAACAGCATGCCGACGAGCTGCTGTCCGAGGGTCATCAGGACTTCCAATTTTTGCCGGCCGTCGAGCGGGAGCGAGGCAATGCTACCGACACTGAATGAAAGCACGACGGGCAGCATCGCTACCAGCAGCGTCCATTGATTGATGTTGCTCGACACCATGTTCATGAGAGCCATGGGGGCGCGATGCACCGTGCGAGCCCAATAGAAGGTCGACAGGCCTTCCGGAAATTCGGAAATGAACGGCGCCACCCATTGGATGAAGACGAAGCTGGGCACGCCGAGGCGGAGCGAAATGCTGAAGAGACTGCCGACGAAAGGATCGGTGGAGAAAGCGATCAGCGCGCCGCCAAGCAGAAAGAGGCCTCCAATAAGCGCGATGCGGCGGGCGCGAGGCGAGAGCACGATGGAGCGCGGAATGCGTTCCAGGTCGTCGATGCCTTCTTCGTCCTGCGGTGGGACCTTGCGCAGCACTGCCAAATACGCGGCGTAGATTGCAGCGAGGACAACGGAGTCGATGAGATTGAGCGAGCCTTTGCCGACGACGAAAGCCACATAGATTATTGGGAGCAGCAGGCCGACCACTTGGATGCTGTGTTCGCCGGTGAGCTGGATGCGGCCGAGCGGCTTTCCGCCTCGCCGGCGCTGAACGACTGCCGCGGCGGCGTAAATCATCGGCCATCCGAGGCCGGTGAGCAGGCGCAAGGCTCCGGTGAGATTCGCGAAGAGCGAGGGCAACTGCTGACGCCATGCCAGATCCGCTTCGACCGCGAACTCGGGCAGCGTTTGCATCCAAGCGAGGATGGCGAGCGCGAATCCTTGCGCGATGAAGAATTGCGCGGACTCGGCGGCCCAAGCGATGACCATCGCGGCGATGAGGATGCTGGGAGCGGCCCACAGGATGGTTTCGGGGCTCGCTTCGGGAATGGCGGGCGCGGCGGCGAGCAGGAAGAGCGCGGGCAACCAGATCGCTTTCAGCATGGGGGTCGCAGGCCGGCGATCAAGAAATCAAAATGGATTGGTTGGGGGAGGGCCGCGATACCCACATGGTACAACGATTGACCGTAGGTCGAATGGCGCTATTTTTTACTTTTTCCGTTTAACCGCGGCACGGATCTCGGAGAGCGTCTTCGTCTTCCCTTCGGATGCAGCCGTGAGACCAGCGGCCAACGCGGATTTCTCCTCTTGGTCAGTGATAACCTCCAACGTCGCAAGTACGGATTGCATCTCGTTGTCTTGAATCACGAGATTCTTGTCAAACTGATGCAGTTTTGTGATGTCCGGCTTTCGTAGTTTGCAGGCTCGCCTACGGAAGTGCTGGGCCATAATACCCACATGGTACAACGATTGTATGCCGTCCTTCGCGGTGGAGACGCCCGAGCGCCGCTATCCGATTTTAGTGGAGCGCGGATGCCTCGGGGACGTCGCTGAGTACGTCCCCGCCCGCGCCGGCAAGGTGTTTTGCGTTACCACCGAAGACGTTTGGCGGCTGCACGGATCGCGGATTCCCCCGGCGTTCGAAATTTTGTTCCTTCCGGACGGCGAGTCCCACAAACGGCTGGCCGAAGTGGAAGCGCTGGCCGAGCAGATGCTTCAGAAAGGCGCCGACCGCTCCAGCATCGTCGTGGGTTTCGGCGGGGGCGTCGTCACCGATGTCGCGGGCTTTTTGGCCGCGATTTTCATGCGCGGCATTCCCGTGATTCAAATCCCAACCACGCTACTCGCGCAGGTGGACGCGGCCATCGGCGGCAAGACCGGCGTCAACCTGACCGTCGGCAAGAACCTGATCGGCAGCTTTCACCAGCCGCTCGCGGTGCTGATCGATCCGGCGGTGCTCGACACGCTGCCGGAGCGCGAATATCGCGCGGGGTTGTTCGAGATCATCAAGCACGGCGTGATCGCCGATCCGGATTTGTTCTGGCTCATGCGGCGCGAGCCGAAGCGCGTGATGTCGCACGCTCCCGACGTGGTGGATCGGATGATTTGCGATTCGGTGCGGCTCAAGGCTTGCGTCGTGTCGGGAGACGAGAAGGAAGAAGATCGCCGGCGCGTCCTCAACTTGGGCCATACCTTCGGGCATGCGCTGGAGGCTGAAACCGGGTACTCGCAGTTCCTGCACGGCGAGGCTGTCGCGTGGGGATTGAAGGCTGCCGCAGCGCTGGCGGAGCGGGAAAGCGTGCTGCCGCGCGAGGACAAGCAGCAGATTATCGAGTGCGTAAACTCCTACGGGCCGTTTCCGACGCTGGCGGGGATCGATCCGGCGCGGCTCGCGGCGCGGCTCAAGAACGATAAGAAAACCGTGCAGGGACGAATCCACTTCGTGCTGCCGGAGCGAATCGGCTCGGTGAAGATTACGGCCGACGTCCATGAGCCGTTCGTGCTGGCGGCGATCGAGGAAGCGCTGGCTTGTTGACCACGGAAACAGGCCGGGGAACTACGCCCGCGGGCGCCGAGAACGAGCAGCAGGCGGCCACTTGGGTACGCGGCATGTTCGGCAGCATCGCGCCCCGATACGATCTGCTGAATCATCTGCTGTCGTTCAATATCGACCGCTATTGGCGCGCGCGAACCGTAAACCGCGCGGCTTCAGTGCTGGCCAAGCCGGGGGCGCGCATTCTGGATTTGTGCTGTGGGACCGGGGATCTTACGCTGGCACTTCAGGCGCGCAGCGGCGGCCTCGCCTACGGCAGCGACTTCTGCCATCCCATGCTGGTGGAAGCGCGGCGCAAGACCGAACAGCGCCACGCTCGCTCCGCATTATTTGAAGCCGACGCGCTGAAGTTGCCGCTGGCCGATGGCTCGTTCGATTTACTGACCATGGCTTTCGGGTTCCGCAACCTGGCGAATTACCAGCAGGGATTGCGAGAGTTACTAAGGATTCTGAAGCCGGGCGGCACGCTGGCGTTGCTGGAATTTTCCACGCCTCCGAACGCCGCCATGCGAACGCTGTACGGTTTTTACTCGAAAGCGATCCTTCCGCGGATCGGCGGCTGGATCTCGGGGTCGAAAGAAGCTTATTCGTACCTGCCCGAATCTGTCCGCAAATTTCCCGGCGCGCCCCAATTAGCGGACGAGATGCGCGGCGTGGGATTCGCGAACGTCCGGTTCGAGAGAATGACCGCCGGAGTGGTGGCGCTGCACCTGGGCGAGCGGCTTTGACTCCGCTTTCTCCGCGCTTCCCGCCGGCTGCGTCATTTGTTTCACCGTGAAGGACGCCAGCGCGAGCGTGAGACCGATCATGATGATCACCGACACCCAGGCGACGGCGTTATACAACGGCGAATTGGTCCACTCCTTCATCAGTCCTTTCTTGTTGATGAGCATGACCATGTAGATCAGCACCACCGGCAGCAGCACGCCGTTGATCACTTGCGAGAACAGAATCATCTTCACCAAAGGAAAGTTCGGCCACAGGATCACGCCGCCGCCCAAGACGATCAGGAGCGTGAAGAGCCAGTAGAACACGGGCGCCTCGCTGAAGCGCTTGTCGACGCCCGATTCGAAACCCAGGCCTTCGCATACGGTGAACACCGTGGACAACGGCAAGATGCAAGCGGCGAAAAAGGACGCGTTGAAGAGGCCGGCGCTGAATAGAAGATACGCGTAGCGGCCGAACGGCTTGAGTGCGACGGCGGCGTCGGCGGCATCGTTGATGTCCTTCGGGCCGTGCGCCCAGATGGCCGCGGCGCAGGACACGATGATGAAGAACGCGACGACATCGGTCAGAATGCAACCGACGATCACCTCGATCCTGGATTGCACGTACTCCTTGGCCGTGATCCCTTTTTCCACGATCGCCGATTGCAGATAGAACTGCATCCACGGCGCGATGGAAGTGCCCACCATCGCGATCAGCATGGTGATGTAGCCTTCGTCGAACATCAGGATCGGCTTGACGCTGTAGACGGCGGCTTCCTTCCAGTCCGGCTTCAGCAGGAAGGCTGAGAAGATATACGTGACGTAGAGGACGCAAGCCACCAGGAACACTTTTTCCACGCTGCGATAGTTTCCGCGCACCACCAGCAGCCACACCGCCACCGCGCAGATGGGAACCGAGATGTAGCGGCTGATGTGGAACAATTCGAGCGAACTGGCGATGCCCGCGAATTCGGCAATCACGTTGGTGAAGTTGCATAGCACCAGCGCGATCATCATGAAGAAGGTGGTGCGAAGTCCAAACTCCTCCCGGATGAGATCGGACAGGCCTTTGCCGGTTACCGCGCCCATGCGGGAGCACATCTCCTGGGTGACGATGAGCAGGAGCGTGATCGGGATCAAGGTCCAGAGGGGAAGATAGCCGTACTTGGCGCCGGC